>JAHCIE010000028.1 GCA_026129385.1 Anaerolineae bacterium | reverse complement strand
TGGTGCGCCGCCCGCGCACGATGCCCGCGCTGATGGGAACCCAGCCCGCGTGGCAGATCGCGCCGATGATCTTGGCCTGCTCGTTGGCGCGGCGCACGATATTCAGCACGGCGTCGTAGCGGCGCAGTTTGTCGGGGGCCCAGCCGCCGGGGATGACGATGGCATCGAAGTCGTCGGCGGTGACGTCGGCAGCCTTGACATCGGGCTTCACCTTGAGGCAGTGCTTGCCGATGTACTCGCTTGCTCCCGTGCCAATGATGATGACCTGCGCGCCCTCCTCACGGAGGCGCATCACGGGGACCCAGAACTCCAGGTCCTCGAACCCCTCTTCTACAAAATACCCAACTCGCACACCCTTGAGACGCATAGTACGCTCCTTGTGTGTTTCAATGGCGCTGTGTGCCAAATTATAGCCCCGTGGGCAGCGCCCCGCCACCCCCAGTTTGCAATCGCCAATCCCTAATCGCTATTGCCTAATCTCCAGTCGCCCCCTTGACCCCCTCGCGGCGCGGTGATAGAGTCACGCCCAGCAAGGAGGCTCCATTCCCATGTCCACCCGACACGGCATCACGGCCCGCGTCAAGGCTGACGGCCTTATCGCCATCGTGCGCGGCGACTTCGCGGTCGAACGCACCCTCGCCATCGCCGACACCGTCCGCGACGCAGGGGTGTCCATCCTGGAAGTGACCCTCAACACCACCGGGGCGCTGGAAGCCATCGCTGCCCTGCGCCTGCGCCAGGGGGAGCGGATGCTCATCGGGGCGGGCACGGTGCGCGGCCTGGCCCAGTGGCGCGCGGCGGTCGAGGCGGGCGCGCAGTTCAGCGTCGCGCCCAGCTTCCATCCTGAGGTGGTGGCCGCCGCGCTCGCGGCCGACTTTCTGCACCTGCCGGGTGTTTTCACACCCACCGAGGTCGAGAGGGCGGTGGGGGCGGGCTGCCGGGTGGTGAAGCTCTTCCCTGTCGACGCCTTAGGGCCGGCCTATCTCAAGGCGCTACGCGCGCCATTGGACGATGTAGACTTCGTGCCCACCGGCGGCATCGGCGTCGACAACATTGCCAGCTACCGCAAGGCGGGGGCCGTGGCGGTCGGCATCGGCGGCTCGCTGGTGGCGGGGCCGTCGCAGAGCCTGGACGACCTGGCCGCCCGCGCCCGCGCCCTGCGCGCACCACGTGAAGAGCGCCCGTGGCCTGATACGCCTGGATGTGATCGGCGTGGCGAGGTCATGCTGCGCTACAGTGTGCCGGCGGGCGAGCGGCTAGGCGAGGCGGCACGCATGTAGCCTGGCTGTCCAGAGCGCGGGGCGGGGGCAGGGCAATACTGCCTTTGCCCTGGCACTTCAGTTGGGGCGGCGAGCGGGCTGGGTCAGCGCGCTGCCGCGGCAACCCGCTGGGGCGGCTGGTGGCGCGTCAGATGCGCGTGGCGGGGGTGGTATCGCCGAGGTGTGGTGTGGTCGGACACGGGACGGGTGGGCGTACTACGTTAGGTTTGCCGCGCCGCCGCCGCGCCCATCCAGATCGAAAAATCTCCACGACCGCGCAAAACTAGTGCTGCAGCGCACCCGACTCACCCCCGACGCGCTGGACTGGGACTATCTGCTGTCGGCGCTGCGCCCATCCTCCCCGTCCAGCAATGTTACGGCGGCTTGTGCCGTCATTGCTAACAGTGGTGCGAGATTGCTGGCGCAGAGCGAGGGCCAGCTCATGACGTGGCCTGTCGGCTTGAGCCATCAACTACCTCTTGCTTGGCTGTGCGGGACGCGGCTGAGGGCATGCATAGATCCTGCGCTTTCTGTGGTGGAGGGTGGAGGTGCTCTTCTGCATCAGGGCGACGCGGGGCGCATCTTCGACGCAACCCCAGCGCTGGGAGGCGGCGACGGCTGGCAGGCGACTGGCGCGCCGTGGTAACGACCTTTCGGCGCGGAGGGCGTCGGCTGGCAGGCAGAGGGAACGCATTGCTTCTCGGCGGCGGCGCTGCGGGTGCAGATGGTGGACCGCCTGGGCGCGGGCGACGCGCGCTGGCGGCAGGCGTCCTCCACGGCTGGCTGGACGGCGACTTCTCGCGCGAGGCTGCGCTACGGGGTGGTCCTGGCCGCCCTGGCCCTCAGCCAGTTCGGCGACATGGTGGTGACAACGCCGCAAGAGGTCGAGGCGCTGCTGGTCAGCGCGGGCGGCGGGATACATCGCTGATGGGACGAAGGGCGAAGGACCGAGGACCACCGCTGTTCTCCGGGTGGTCCTCGGTCTTCGTCTTTGGTCAGCCAGGCGATGGCGTTGCCTATTCCATCTCGTCTTCTGACCCACCGAGACGATATATCGCAGCCTCGCGTCAACGACCGCTGTGTCGGGGTGGCGCACGATGATATAGCCATTGCCCTCGTAGCTGCTCGAGGCGGCCTGGCCGGGTTCGGGCGGCCTGGCGTCGGTGATGAGGTGGCCGACCTGCTCATAGACCTGGTGCAGGCCGTGGACCTCGCGCACCCGCCCCGCCCCCTGGCCGCGCAGGTAGGCTGCGCCGGCGGCGTATTGGCGCGTCGGCGGCTCGAAAGTATCGAACACCAGCAGGTTGATCCAGGCGCGCACGGCATCGAAGTCGTTAGCCCGGGACAGCAGGGTGGTGAACTGCGCGCCTGGCGGGCGCGCGCCGACCTCGGAGATGGCGATGCTGCCATCACGGCGGCGGAACCACTCCATGTGGCACATGCCGGTGGGCATGCCCAGCGCGGTCAGGGCCTGGGCGGCGACCTCGCGGATATCGTTGTAGAGGGGATCGTCCACCTCACGCGGCACGACGACGCGCCACTGAATCCAGGGCGTGCGCATCACCTCGAGGGGGGTCGGGTAATAGTGGCTGACCGAGTGCCACATCACGTCACTGCCACGGGTATAGGCGTCGAAGGAGTGTTCCGTTCCCAGGACGAATTCCTCCAGGAGCACCGGGTTGCTCTCGCTGGGCGGCGATTCCTTGAGGGCGTGGGCCAGGGCTTCGGTTGTGTCGGCGCGAAAGGTCGACGCGGCGCCCGCGCCTTCGAGGGGCTTTTGGCGAAGCCAGGGCAAGCCGTCGCGCCTGCGAACTGCCACGCCTCGCGTTATCGACCACGACGCGGTGGTGGGCGATGGGAACACCGTGGGTGTAGAGGACGTACTTCATGCGGCCCTTGTCGCGAAAGTGAGGGCTGCCTCGACGGCCATGCCGGGGATGCCGAGCCACTCGCGAGTCTGGGCTACCGGGACCTGCATCTGCTCCTGGCCGCTGAAGATGCGGTGGATGGGGCCGTGGCGGGTCGACAGCTCGTAGGCGGCGTGGGCCAGCTGGCCCGAGTCTACCATATTGTCGACGCGCCAGTGGCCGGCCAGTTGCGTCTGCAAGTCAGCGCGTAGGGCATCGAGGGGTCGGCACGACGACGCCCAGGGTGACATCCGGCAAGGTCAACGTGGCTTCAATGAAGCGCGTCGCGATAGGGTTGAAGAAGGGCGCGGCGATGATCACGAAAGGCATAGGACCTCGCTTGTGATGGGACGGCCGGGCATGGGGTGGGGCTAATATTGGCTCAACTGACCCGGCTGTCAAGCCGCATCACGCCGTCAGTCGCTTTCGGCAGCCTTCTGTGGTTCGCTGATTGCCTGCGAGCCGCCGTGGGCCGCCGCCGCTCAAGGCGAAAGGAGTGTTATGAACGAGCAGCTGACACTTGCCCGGATCGCGTGGCCGCGCTGCTGCCTGCCCTGGGGCCGCTGGCTGAGGCCATCGCTCGGCGAAACACCCGCTCAGATCGGCAAACTATCCTGCACCACAGATGGGGCTTGGCCTCGACAGGCGTGGGCCGCCGACGGATCGCCGCTGGGCCGATATTCTCGGCGCGGCGCGGCATTGGGCCGCCAGGACATATGGCGGTCCCGGGCGCGCTGACGCTGCAGGGCGATGCGGCGGAGGATGTCGCCGCGCGCGCTGGCCGAGGCGGCGGCGGCGGCGTGGTGGCCGCGCCGGCGGCGGTCGCCGCGACAACATTCTTCACCCAGCCAGCCCCTACTGCCCAGCCAGCGCCGCCGCCAACGCGCAGCTCCCCGTGGCCGCTGCTGCTGGGCTTGCTTGGCTTACTGGTTCTGGTGGTCCTGGGGTCGTGGTGGCTGAGCCGGGGCAATGCCCCTGCCAACCAGGCCGCTGCGCCAACCGCCGCGCCGACGACCGCTGCGCCGACGACCGCGCCGACGCGAGTCGCGGTCGTCGTGCCGCCGACGGCCCCCGCTGCCTATCCCTCGCCGTCGAACGTACCCGCCGCCAGTGTCGCGCCGACGGCGGCGGCCAAAGTCGCGCCGCCGGCCGTGGCGGGGGGCGCCCCTACGGCCAGTGTCGCGCCGACGGTGACGCGCATCGCTGGCTCGCCGACGCCCATCCCACCCACGCGCACGCCGCGACCGGGAGCGACGCTCACGGCGGCGGCGGCGGCCTGCCAGCCTGGCGTGGGCCCGACTTTCAGGCCGGTATGGGGCGATCTGGGTCTGTACGCGGCGACGGGCTGCCCGACGAGCGCCGAAAAGGCCGTCATCACCGCCTACGCGCCGTTCGAGAAGGGTTTCATCATCTGGCGAGCCGACAATCGCCAGGCCTATGCTCTCTACGATGACGGGACCTTCGAGGTCTTCGCCGATAGCTGGAAGGATGGCGATCCCGAGTACTCTTGCACCGATGCTAACACCCCCAATCGTACGCCGCCCACTCCACGGCGGGGCATTGGCAAGGTGTGGTGCACGCAGCCCGGCGTACGCGCCAAGCTGGGTAACGTCAAAGCCGACGAGAACGGCAACCTGCGGGCCGTGCAGGATTTTGAGCGCGGCGTGGGCTTCGGTATTGGCGAGCGAGACCCCGCTGTGTTCATCTTGCAGAATGACACGCGGCGCTGGTCGGCGGGCTAACCACCGCCAACGCGGGGCGTCCAGCGTGTAAGAGGTGGCCATTCCGCACGAGCGTAGCAAGGCGAGGCTCGTCGCGGGGGGCCACCTCGACGAGACCCGCCAGGTGTGGGACCCTTAGGACCTGCCCTCGCCTATGCTATAATCCCCGCAGGAGGCCTCCATGACCGACAAGCTGCTGGTAGAGTCCCACGGCGCGGTGCGTCGGCTGATCATCAACCGGCCCCGCATCCGGAACGCCCTGGACGCCGAGACCACGGATGCCCTGCGCGCCGCCGTATTGGCAGCGGAGGCGGATGAGGCGACCCGCGTCATTATTCTGACGGGGGCAGGCGGCGCGTTCTCGTCGGGGGCCGACCTGACCGCCGCTCTTGGTGACCACGATCCCGACAGTGTCTTTCGCATCCTCACCGAGCATTACGCCCCTACCCTCCAAGCGATTCGCGCGTGTCGCTGGCCGGTCATCGCCGCCGTCGATGGGGTGGCGGCTGGCATCGGCTGCGATTTTGCCCTGGCCTGTGATGTGCGCCTGGCGTCCGAGCGCGCCTCCTTCGCGGAGTTGTTCATTCGTGTCGGCCTGGTCACCGACGGCGGCGCGTCATGGCTGCTGCCGAGGCTCATCGGTTACGGGCGCGCCCTGGAGATGGCCTTGACGGGCGAGGCGGTGGACGCCGCCGAGGCGCAACGCCTCGGTCTCGCTAACCGGGTGTACGGGGCCGAGGAGTTCGAGGCGCGGGTGATGGAATACGCCGAGGGGCTGGCGCGCCAAGCGCCGCTGGCGTTGGTGCGCATGAAGCGCGCCTTCATCGCTGCCCAGCAGGGCAGCTACGAGGAGGCGCTGGCGCGCGAGGCGGCGTTCCAGCGGGAGATTCTCGGTAGCGAGGATGGGTTCGAAGGGTTCCGTGCCTTCCTCGAAAAGCGCGCTCCGCAGTGGAAAGGCCGCTAGAGGACTCGCGTCTGGTAGGGGGGAACGCTCGTGGCTGTACTCAGCGTGCGTCTGCTGGGACCGCCCCACATACGAAGTGGTGACACTGAGCTACGCCTGCCGTCGGTGAAGGCGCAGGCTCTGCTGTATTACCTGGCCGCGCAGCCGCACCGCACCTTCTCGCGCTCGCACCTGGTTGCCCTGCTGTGGGAGGAGAGCGCCGAGGCTGAGGGGCGTAACAGCCTCAGCACGGTGCTGACTCGCCTGCGTCACGCTCTGCCCGTGTTTCCTGTCGCGGCCGAGGGCGATACCCTCGTCTGGCGGCCGGGCGACGCGGCCTGGGTGGATACGGACGCCTTCGCTGCGACAGGCGCAACCCTGGCGGCGTTGAGCGAGGCGGCGGCCCTATGGCGTGGCTCCTTCCTCGACGGCTTCCACCGCCGATAGCCTGACCTACGATGAGTGGCTGGCTGTCGCGCCAGCATTGGGAGCAGCGCTACCTGGACCTGATGGGCCGCCTGGCGGACGCCGCCGCCACTGCGCGCGCCTGGCCGCTGGCGCAACAGGCCGCCCGCCAGGCGTTGGCCGTCGATCCCCTTCAGGAGCGGTTCCACCGCGCGCTGATGACGGCGTTGTACCAGACGGGCGATCGGGCTGCCGCCCTGGCCGAGTACGAGGCGTGCGCCAGGTTGCTGGACCGCGAGCTTGGCGCGACCCCCGACCGCGCCACGCGCGCCGTTTTCGAAGCTATCCGCGACGACAGCCTGCCACGTATCGCGGCGGCTGCCCCCGGCCCCCTGACCCTGGCTCCCCGCGTCGTGCGCGCCCCCAGCCTGCCTCTGCTCGAACGCCAGCGAGAGATGGAGAAGCTGCTCGACCATCTGGCGCAAACTGAGGCGCGGGCAGCGGGCGGTGATGCGCCTGATGGGCGGCTGGTTGTCGTGGAGGGCGAGGCGGGCATCGGCAAGTCGCGCCTGCTGGCGGAGGTCTCATGGCGCTTGAGCCAGGGCAACCCGCCGGGCTGGACTGTGATCGAGGGTCACTGCTACGAGGCGGAGCGGAGCTTGCCGTACCACCCCTTCGTCGACGCTCTCAACCCGGTGGTGGCGGGCCTGGGCGTGCAGGGGCTTGGCCTGTCTGATGTGTGGCTGGCCGAGTTAGCGCGCCTGCTGCCCGATCTTGCCGCGCTGCGCCCTGGTCTGGGCCAGGCCTTCGTTATCGACCCGTCCCAGGACCAGCGCCGCCTGTTCGAGGCGGTGGCCCGCTTCCTGATGGCTCTGCCCGCGCCCCTGCTTTTCATCCTGGATGACCTGCATTGGGCCGATGCGGGCACGCTGCAACTTCTCAGCTATCTGGTGCGTCACCTGGCTGAGTATCCTATCCAGTTTGCGGCCGCGGTGCGCACGGAGGATACTGACGCGGCGCTTCAAACGGGCCTGTGGCGGCTTGAACGCGAGGGGCGGCTGTCTACCCTCAACCTGGCGCGCCTGTCGCCAGCGGGCACGACGGCCCTGCTGCGCCAGATGGGCCACGGCGACGTGGAGGGTCTGGCCGCGCGGCTGTACCGGGAGACCGAGGGCAACCCGCTGTTCACGGTCGAGGTTGTGCGCTCGCTTCAGGAGAGCGGTAGCCTCAGGCAGGGGCGGCCCGAAGCCCGGCTGACTCTGCCGGCGTCGGTCAGCGCCGTCATCCAGGGGCGTCTCGTTCGCCTCAGTCCGGCCGCCCGGGAGTTGCTGGCCGCCGCTTCTGTCTACCGCCGCGACTTCAGCTTTGAGGCGGCGCGCGCCGTCAGCGGCCAGGCGGAGAATGCGGCGCTCGATGCCCTGGACGAACTGCTGGCGGGGCATTTGCTCACGGAGGAGAGCGGCCAGGCGAGTCTACTGGGCGATGACGTAGGCTACGCCTTCAGTCACGATAAGGTCCGCGAGGTGGTCTACGCGGAGTTGAGCCATGCGCGGGCGACCACCTTACATCGCCGCGCGGTGGCCGCGCTCGGCGACGCGACCGACCCGCGGACGGCCGAGCGCCTCGCGTATCATGCTGTCCACGGGCGGTTGTGGGAGGATGGGTTGCGCTGGAGTACGCAGGCCGGTATCGGTGCGACCGCCGTGTTCGACTTCGCCACCGCCGCGCTACTCTACCAGCAGGCGCTGGACTGCCTGGCGCACGTGCCGATGACGGAGGCGCTACGCCGCCAAAACGTGGAGTTGCGCCTGATGCTGGCGCGGGTTGCTTTCTACATCGAGCCGGGTCGTCTGATGGGCTGGCTGGCCCCGGCCGAGACCGACGCCCAGGTGTTAAGCGATGATGAGTTGCTGTCCTTCGTGTGGCTGGCCCAGGGCGCGGCGCTGTACATTCAGGGCCGCTTTCGGGAGGCGCGGCCGCGCCTGGAGCGGCTCATTCCGCTGATGGAACGTGCGGGCGACTCGCTCCAGGTGGCGCGGGCAAAGAATATTCTGGCGCGGACGCTGGCGATGATGGGCGAGTCAGCGGCGGGGCTGGCGCTGCTGGAGGAAGCCGCGGCCCGCCTGGACATGGTGGGCGCGCATAACGATGCCCTCATCTCGCGGGGCATGATTGGCGCGGAGCGTGCTTTCCTGGGCGACTTCGACACGGCCCTCAAGATCGTCGAGGCCGTCTACGCGGAAAGCCTGCGGCAGGCTGACCCGGGCGCTATCGCGGCCGCCGCTGACTTCGTTCAGGTCGTCCACCACTGCTGGGGACGCTGGGCGGAGGCGTTGGACTGGGGGCAACGCGCCCTTGAGCCGTCGCAGCGAGCGGCCAACCGCGTCTACGAGCGCAATGTGTATATTTTCCTCGGCCTGCCGCGCGCCTACCTGGGCGATATCGAGGGCGGGCGCGCCGCCCTGGAGCGGGCCATTGGCCTCGGCGCAGAGTTTCATTCGACGGTCTTCATGGGTCGCACGCATGCCTGGCTGGCTGAGATTCTGCTGTTGAGGGGCGACGCTGAAGCCGCGCGCCGCGCCGCCGCGACCGGGCTGAGCATCGCGGCCGAGGCGGGCGCGCGCTACGATCACGGTCTGGCGCGGCGCGCCCTGGGTAAGGCTCTGGCGGGCCTGGGTGATCTGGGCGCGGCGGAGACGGAGTTGGGCGCGGCGCTGGGCGAGTTGCGCGGCCTCGGCGCGCTGCCAGCCGTTGGCCGCACCCTGGCCGTTGTGGCTGACGTAGCGGCGGCCCAGGGCGACGCGAGGGCGGCCGACACGGCCCGCGCCGAAGCCCGCGACATCTTCACCCGCCTGCACATGGATTGGGACCTGAGCCAGATCCCCTGACCGTCTGACGGAACTCCGCCTGCATCCAATTGCCCCCTGCGTGCGTCTTCTCCACAGGCAGGCCAGGCGCGCCGTATCGTTGGCGACCAGGTTTCAGCCGTCGCTGCGCTATCCGCCATAGGCTACCCTCCTGCCGCCATGATGCTGCTCCCCCCACACCGCCCCGCTCTGGATGCGGGGTTGACCTTCATCGAGGAACGCCGTTGGGCGGATGCCGTCGCCGCCCTGGAGCGAGCGCGGGCGGAGACGCCCTGCCTCGCCGCCACGTATTGGTTGGCTCAGGCGCGCTTCCAGCAGGCGAGCCACGCCCCGGTCGATGCTCCTCTTGAGCGGCTCGCCCACTGGCAGCAGGTGGCGGCCGACCTGGCCGACGCGCGCCAGGCCGCTGGCACGCGGGTTGAGGTCGACCTGGCGCTGTTGGCTCTGGAAGCCCGTGTGGTGCGCGCCGAGATTCTGGCCGCGATTTGCGCGCTGGGTGAGGCGGCCAACGCTCGCCGGCCCGGTGCGCGGGCCGATCTGGCCGCGCTGGCGGGGCAGGCGGCCCTTGCGCCCGATGCGCTCCCTGAGGGTCGCTGGCCGGGCCGCTGGTTGGTGACTGTCGCGTTGCGCCGCGCCCGCCACCCCCATTGGGTGCGCTGCGTGCATCTGGGGGCGGGTGTGTGGTTGGTGGAAGCCGCGGTGGTGGTCAGGCGGCGGAGAAGGCGGGTCGGCTATCTGGCCGTGGTGGCTGTGGCGGAGGCTGAGGGATAGATAAGGGCAGGGCGAATCGGCCGTCAGTCGTTCTTGGGCGCGGGCGTGAAGGAGTATAGCCCCCAGCCTTCCACGTCAGATATGGGGGCAATGGCGCGGGACGGGGCCAGGTCGAGCCGACCACGCTGGTCAATCTGGCGCAGCATGGCATCCGACACGATGACCTGGGTGGGCCATGCGATGGCCCGCAGGTAGTTGTCAATCTTGTCGGCGGCGCTGAGCTTCTTGACCTCGATGCCCCGCCAGGCGAACATCCCCTGGAGGACGCCACTCGGCCCCGTACCCTGCCCGTTGGTGCGCTTGATAGCGCCATCCAACGTCACCGGCTGCCCGCTGCGCTCCACGTCGGCGAGGACGGCGAACAGGTCGCTGTTGGTACGGTTGGCCGCCGCCTCGATCGCGTAGTAGCCCGCCAGCCGCAGGCCTAACCCGCCGAGCGCGACCGCCACCAGCAGCGCTACTGCCAGAGTACGCGGCGCTGTCCAGGCCGGTGCGCCGTTGGTGTCGCCTGTCAGCAGTAGCGCCGCAGCCACGCCGATGGCAAGGTGAAAGACGGGCAAGGCCAGCCCGCTATAGCGACCCAGCAAGGTGTTGTCGTAGCTGGTTACCAGGAGCGGCATGCACAGCACCGCCGACGCAGCCAGGCACAGCGGCAGCCATTGGCCGCGACGCGCTGTAAAGATCAGGCTCGCCACGATCAGCCCGCCGAGGAGCAGCGCCAGGCTGTCGGCCCATATGGGGGTCGCCGCGTCGTGGCGCGCGCTGCTGACCACGTCGCCCAGGGAGGCCAACAGATTCGCGACGCCGGCCGCATAGTGGTCGAGGCCAGTCAGCCCCGAGCTGTCCATGATGCCCTCGGATGAGCCTAACAGGCGCGAGCCTTGCCGCCCTAACAACGCGGGCAGATGATACGCGAGCAGGGGCAGATAGGCGATGACCATGGCCGCCAGCGTCAGTAGCCCCCACCGCCCCCGGAGGAGACGGCGGCCCGTCGGTTGGAGCGCCAGCCAGACGAGCAAGCCGGGCACAAACACGGCGGACAACGGGTGCGTTTGCGCGGCCAGGCCAGTACATGCGCCGGCCACGACGAGCCACACGCCTTTACCGCTGTTGACAGCGCACACCGCCGCCCACCAACCCAGGATTTGTAGCAGTACGGCCAGCCCCACCATATGTAGGACGTGGCCATAGACTACCGCCGGTGTCAGGGTCACGGCAAACAGAGCGGCCGCGATGAGGCCCGCCCAGCGGCCGGCCAGCGCGCGGCCGAGCAGGTACATGGCGAGCACGCTCGCGCAACCAATGACGAGGGCCAGCAGCCGCGGGGCTTCGATGGCCGGGGACAATGACCGGAGGGCGGCCAGCAGGTAGATCAGCAGCGGGCCATTGTAGCCCGTATCCTCGAATACGAGGGGGCGCGCGCCATTGTCCTGGATGTCCACGGCGACGCGCCAGATCGTCACCTCATCATTGAAGCGTGGGACCTGTTGCAGATAAGGCCAGCGCACCAGTAGCGCCATGGCCAGTATGACGCCAACCCAGGCCAGCTCAGCCAGCCAGCCCGGTGACGCCATGCCAGCCAGCCTGGCGGGGGGCGGTAGCGTCTCCGGTCCACCCTTCGGCCCCGGTGAGCCAGCCTCTAGCATACTATCTCCCGTGGCGCACCCGACGGTAGTGCGAGGCGAATCTCTTCCAGCGCCCACGGATCTTCCTCGACGGCAGCGCGGCGGGCGAGGGCGGCGAGGGCGTCTGCGCCGCTCAGCCGCCCCAGCGCCCAGGCGGCGTGGCCGCGCACGAGGGGCGGCTCGCCGTTCAGGGCGTCGATGAGGGCGGGGACGGCGGTCAGGTCGCCACTGTTGCCCAGGGCAATGCACACGTTGCGGCGCAGGCCCGCCCAGGTCGCACGGCGGATGGGGCTGCCCTGGAAGCGGGCGCGAAAGTCGTCCTGGCTGAGGGCCAGGAGGGGAATCAGGGCGGGGCTGGAGCCGACGGCGGGGCGCGGCATGAACTCTGGGTGGTTGCTGGGTGTGCGGCGACGGTTCACCGGGCAGGCGTCCTGGCATACGTCACAGCCGAAGACCCAGTTTCCCATAAGGGGCCGCAGGTCGCGGGGGATGGGGCCTTTGTGCTCGATGGTCAGGTAGGAGATGCAGCGCGCGTTGTCCAGCACGCCGGGCGCGACGAGGGCGCCGGTCGGGCAGGCGGGCAGGCAGGCGTCGCACGCGCCGCAGTGGGTCTTGAGGGGGGGGTCGGGCGGCAACGCCACGTCCAGCAGTAGCTCGCCCAGCAGCACCCACGAGCCATGTTCGTGGGTGAGAAGGTTGGTATTCTTGCCGTACCAGCCCAGGCCCGCGCGTTGGGCGATGGCGCGGTCGGTGATGCGCGCCGTGTCGGCCAGGGCGCGCATGTCCACTGGCCGCCCCAGCTGCGCCTCGACCCAGCGGTGCAGGGCGCGGAGCCGTTGGCGGAAGACGGTGTGGTAGTCGAGGCCCCAGGCGTAGCGGGCGACGCGGCCGGCCGGTGCGCCGGGGGCGCTGGCGTCGGTGTCGCCGTCGCAGAGGTAGTCGATGGCGACGGCGACGATGGACCGCACAGCGGGCATCAGGTTGGTGGGGTCGCCTGCCACCCGCGCCCGCTCCAGATTGAACCACGGCAGGCCGTCCATCAGCCCGGCCTGGATGCGCTCTTCGAGGACGCGCTGCGTGTGGGGGAAGGGCGCGGCGGTGGTGACGCGCACCAGGTCGAAGCCCAGGCGGCGCGCCTCGGCGAGGAGGTCCGCCTTGAGGCGCACTGCGTCGATGTCAAACAGGGTCAGGGGTGTGTCCATACGACAGGGGTTGGTTCAGTACTGGAACACCGCTACGCGTTGAGGAGACACCTCCACACCGCTAGGGCGTCGACTCGTCATGGAGAACCTCGTGCCGCAGATCATCCACGGATTGAGGCGCTACACGCTGTTGTTGAGCGCGAGAGAGGGCCGCCAGAAGGCGCTCGGCGTTCTTGGGGGGGACGTAGGAGGTGGGCCGTCTCCAACAGGCCGCGCAGTTCGTCAGCCGCAATCAGCGCCACATCGTCGCCCTCGGCTCGCTGCACGATGACGATATCGCGGTTCTGACTGACCTCATCCATAATCTGCTCAAGATGAGCCGCAACGTGGGCGTAGGTTGTCTCAATCATACAACCGCCTCACCAGGGATTTCATACGGTAAGTATAGCCTCCTCACGCCGGCTCCGGCAAGTCGTCTGGCCCCCACGAGCGCGGCGTGTCGGACACGCCCTGGAGGATGACGAAGGAGATGGCGGTCATTACCAGCAGGCTCAGGATGGCCACCGGGCGGCCGAGGTCAAGGGTATTGACGATGAAGCCCCACAGGAAGGGGCCGATGATGGCAGCGAAGCGGCCGACCATGGCGTATAGGCCATAGAACTGGCCCACGTAGCGGGGCGGCGACAGGCGCAGCATGTAGGGGCGGTCGGCGCTCCACGTGCCGCCGAGGGCGAAGCCCGCGAACAGGCCGACGGCCCAGAACAGGGCGGAGGGCAGGCCGAAGGTGGGGATGCCGAAGGCCAGGGCGAAGACGATCATCCACATGATGAGGAAGAGGTTGAGGGTCTTTTTGGGGCCGATGTGGTCGACGATGAAGCCGCCGATGAGGCCGCCGGCGATGGCCCCGACGATGCCAAGAAGCAGGATGATCTGGGCCTGGCCGCTGGTGAAGCCGAGTTCGTTGGTGACGTAGATGCCCATGAAGGCGATGACGGTGTTGGCGGCGTCGGCGTAGAAGACACGCCCGATGAGGAAGCGGCCCAGGCCGGGGTAGTGACTGGTGCGGCTCAGGGTGGTGCGAATCTCGGCGAAGGCGCGATTCACCGCACCCAGATTGAAGGGTTCGACTCTGCGGGGCCGCTCTTTGAGGAAGAAGAAGATGGGCAAGGCAAAGAGCAGGAAGAGCAGGGCCGTCGCGCGGAAGACGGCCTGGTAGCCGAGGTCCAGGCGTTCCAGCAGGAGCAACCCCGTGCCGATGCCGATGAAGGAGCCGAAGTAGCCCAGGCCTACGCCTAACCCGCCGACGCGGCCGCGGGTCGCCTCGGTGCTGACCTCGGGCAGCAGGGCGTCGTAGAAGATGAGGCCCGCCTGGTAGAAGTAGTTGGCGGCGATGAAGAAGACCAGCGACAACGCCAGGCCGCCCATGCCGAGCAACATCGTGAAGGTCACGGCCAGCAAGGTGCTGACGGTGAGGAACGGCAGGCGGCGCGGGGCCTGGTCGGATAGCGCGCCAATGATGGGCGCGCTGACGAACATGAGGGCCATGGAGAGGGCGGTGGCGTTGCCGAACTGCTGGTCGGTGCCGCCCATGGCGTTCACGACCCACAGCGGGAAGTACAGGCTGACGATGTTCAGGCTGAAGATGGTGTTCGCCAGGTCGTACAGAATCCAACTGGCGACGGAGGCAAACGGGATACGGCGTTCGCCTGCTGCCTGGGTGGTGATGGCGGCCATGCGGGACTCCTTCGCGGTCAGGGTGGAGCGAGTATGCCGCAGATAGCAAGGGGCGTCAAAGCATGCTATAATTCGCCCGGTCCACCCTTGTTTCCCAATCCCCGTCTCGAAGGAGAGGTAGCATGGCTCGCAACAAAATTACAATCATCGGCGCCGGCAATGTCGGCGCGAGCTGCGCGTTGTGGTTGGCGCCCATGAATCTGGGCGATATCGTCCTCAAGGACATCCCGGCCGCCGGGACGATGCCGGCCGGCAAGGCGCTCGACCTGCTCCAGTGCGGCCCGATTATGGGCTATGACAGCCGCATCATCGGCACGACCGACTACGGGCCAACCGAAGGCTCGGACGTGATTGTGTTTACCGGCGGCTTTCCCCGCAAGCCTGGCATGAGCCGCGAAGACCTGGTCGCCAAGAACGAAGAGGTCGTCGTGGACGTGATGAACGAGGTCAAGCGCACCTCGCCCAACGCCGTCGTCATCATGGTCACCAACCCGCTGGATACGATGGCCTACGTCGCCTACAAGACCAGCGGCTTCGCCAGGAACCACATCATGGGCCAGGCGGGCATCCTCGACAGCGCGCGCTTCCGGACCTTCATCGCCGAGGAGCTCAACGTCTCCGTCAACAGCGTGCAGGCCTTCACTATCGGCGGCCACGGCGACGAGATGGTGCCGCTGGTGCGGTCGGCGACGGTGGGCGGCGTGCCCCTGACTAAGGCCCTGTCGAAGGCGAGGCTTGACGCCATCGTGGAGCGCACCCGCAAGGGCGGCGGCGAGGTCGTGCAGTTGCTCGGCACGAGCGCGTACTATGCCCCCGGCGCGGCGAGCGCGCAGATGGTGGAGGCCATTCTCAACGACCGCAAGCTGATCGTGCCTGTGGCTGCCTACCTGGACGGCGAGTACGGGCTGAAGGACATGTACTTCGGCGTGATGGCCAAGCTGGGCCGCAACGGCGTCGAGGAGATCATCGAGGTCGATCTGGACGCCGAGGAGCGCGCCGCGCTGGACAAGTCTGTCGAGCTGATTCGCGGCACGATGGGCGCGCTGGTGCAGGTGAAGCCCGCGTAGTCCGAGGCTGTCGCTTGCTGTTTACGCCCCCGGCTGTGAGTCGGGGGCGTTGCTGTCTCCGCCTGGCGGCGGGAGATGGGGGCGCTGCCCTGTGCGTATTGACGGACGGCAGAGGGGGGACGGGTAATCGTCTTGACTAGACCACCTTACCTTGCTTACAATACCTGCGTTTGGTGACACAGCCGCCGATGTTACTCTTAGAGGAGGATTTTGCCATGTCGGACCTGGTTCTAGAAGCTCGGCGTGTCGCCGACATCGAGGAGGCCGAGCACGAAGTGTACGTGCCCGACCCTGGCGTCGTCGAGCATTCCTACATCAAGGATCCCGATGCCTTCTACGCCGAGTCCGTCAAGGATATCCCGGCCTTCTGGGAGAGTCAGGCGGAAGGGTTGGACTGGTACAAGAAGTGGGACCGCGTGCTGGACGATAGCCGCGCCCCCTTCTATCGCTGGTTCGTGGGCGGCAAGACTAACATCGTCCTCAACGCCCTCGACCGCCATGTGAAGACCTGGCGCAAGAACAAGCTGGCCCTGATCTGGGAGGGCGAGCCGGGCGACTCGCGGACCATGTCCTACTACGCTCTCAACCGCGAGGTGAACAAGTTCTCCAACGTCCTGCGCGGCATGGGCGTCAAGAAGGGCGACCGCGTTACCATCTACATGGGCCGCATCCCAGAGATTATGGTAGCCATGCTGGCCTGCGCCAAGATCGGCGCGATTCACAGTGTGGTCTTCGGCGGCTTTTCCGAGAACGCGCTGGGCGACCGCATCGAGGATGCTCAGAGCCGCGTGCTCATCACTCAGGATGGCAACTGGCTGCGTGGCAAGGTCATCGACCTCAAGACGATTGTGGACGCGGCGATTCGGCGCAGTCCGGTCGTCGAGAAGGTTATCGTCGTCCAGCGCGCCAATAATGCCGTCAACATGGAGGCGGGTCGCGACTTCTGGTACCACGACCTGATGAGTCTGCCCATCGCCATGACCAGCAGCGAGACCGAGGTGATGGAAGCCACCGACCCGCTGTACATGCTGTACACGTCCGGCTCGACCGGCAAGCCCAAGGGCCTGGTCCATCTCCACGGCGGCTACCAGGTCGGCATTGCCAGCACCCTCAAGTACGCCTTCGACGTGAGCGACGAGGACCGCTGGTGGTGCGCTGCCGACCCGGGCTGGGTCACGGGCCATAGCTATATCGTCTACGCGCCGCTGATCCTGGGGCTGACGTCCTTCATGTATGAGGGCGCGCCTAACTTCCCCTACCCCGACCGCTGGTGGCAGCTCATTGCCAAGTACGGCATCAGCCACTTCTACACCGCGCCGACCGCCATTCGGGGCCTGATGCGCTTCGGCCCGGCGTGGCCCAAGCGCCATGACCTGTCAACCCTGAAGGTGCTGGGGACGGTGGGGGAACCTATCAACCCCGAAGCCTGGCGCTGGTACTATCGCTACGTCGGGCAGAACCGTTGCCCCGTCATCGACACGTGGTGGCAGACGGAGACGGGCGCGTTCATGATCACGCCGACGCCGGCCCGCGCCCTCAAGCCTGGCTCGGCGACACGGCCGTTCCCCGGCATTGTGGCGGATGTGGTGGACGAGAACGGCGAGTCCACCGAAGCTGACCAGGAGGGTTTCCTGGTCATCAAGCATCCCTGGCCGGCGATGCTGGCGGGTATCTACGGCGACCCTGACCGCTACGTCAATACGTACTGGGGCAAGTTCCCCGGCGTCTATCTGGCGGGCGACGCGGCCCGCAAGGATGCCGACGGCTACTTCTGGGTTATCGGCCGTATTGACGATGTGATCAATGTGTCGGGCCACCGCCTGGGTACGGCGGAGATCGAGAGCGCGCTGGTCAGCCACCCGGCGGTGGCTGAGGCGGCCGCCATCGGCCTGCCCGATGAGGTCAAGGGGCAGGGCATCCATTGCTGGGTGCTGCTGCGCAACGGCTATCAGGCCAGCGACGCCCTGGCCGAGGACCTGAAACTCCACGTGCGGCGGGAGATCAGCCCCATCGCTTCGCCCGACAAGATATACTTCCCCAGCACGTTGCCCAAGACACGTAGCGGCAAGATCATGCGCCGCGTGCTGAAGGCGCGCGCGCTGGGCATGGCGGAGGGCGACGTCTCGACGCTGGAGGAGTAGGGATACGACGAAGGACAAAGGACCGAGGACTAAAAAGGAGCGGCCTCCATGCCAAGATGGGGGCCGCTCTGCGTCACTGTACAATTCACCACTGACGTGCCGGCCTATTTTCCATACGGTTGGCGAAGCGCTAGCCCTTGAATGAGGCGGTAGTGCTTGACGTTGCTTGCGGCAATTCCAGAATCACACGCATGCCATAAGTTCCTATGCAGGCTGCGGTCTGCGTCATGAGGGCGAGTCTAGGCGCGATGCCTGGCCTTATCAACCGTGTGCCCTGCCTGTTTCGGCATGCCACTTGCCGCTGCGTGTCAATGGTGGCAAACTTGCACCAATTCCTGTGTTTCCGTTTCGCCTGTGCCCTGGAATTGGGAGGCGCGCCTTATGGCCGTTTACGAAGATACCAATGCCCGCGATCTCAAAGAGCTGCTGACCCAGATCGAC
>JAHCIE010000279.1 GCA_026129385.1 Anaerolineae bacterium | reverse complement strand
AGCGCCAGCCCGCGCCGCGCCCCATACTGGGTGATGAGGGTATCGGCGAGGGCCTGCGTCGCGCCATCGGCGTCACCGAGGATGACGACGTGCGCACTGTCCTGGGCCAGGCGGCGCGTGATCGCCTGGGCCACCTCGCCCCCGCCCATCACCACGGCAACACGGCCCGCCAGCTCGCGCGGAGTGGGCCGCAGGCTCAGCCGATAGTGCTCCAGCGGCCAGTACTCGATATAGTAAGATTCCTCGGGGGTGAGGCTGACATAGCCACCCAGGGCCGTGCTGCCCTCAATAACGGTCATGGTCTGGCGGTACATCTGGTGGGTGACATCGGCCGCGGCGGCGTCTGGTCCCGCTGTCACCAGGCCCAGGCCCGGCACGAGGATGACGCGCGGATAGGGTGTCAGCATCGTATCGCCGGATGCCTTGTATGCATCGAAGTAGCGATTGTAGCCCGCCACGTAGTCCGCCACGGCCTGCCGCGCCCTGGCGGCCAACGAGTCGGTCCCCTCGCTCGATTGCCAGCCGATGAGCAGCGGTAGCCGCCGCGTGTGAATCAGCTGATCGGGGGTAGCCGCACCTACCTGGGAATAGGCGATCACGTCCTCCCCATTGACAAACGCCAACGCCGCCTCGCCATCGTCGACCTGCAAGATGGCCGGGCGTTGCGCGCTCAGCGCGCCGCGCAGGGCAGGCAGCAGCGCGAGCCAGGCGCGACGGCGCTCGTCGGCGGACAGTGGCACGGCGGCGCTGGCGAAGACACGGCGGTCGCGGCGGCGGTCCTGGGTGAATACCTCCGCCTCCTGGATGACGCGAATCGTCTGCTCGTAGCAGGCGCGGCTCGTGTCGCCCCACACCGTCAGCCCGTGCTTGCCCATGATGACGACGTCGGCGCGGGGGTTGGCGCGCACGCCGTCAGCGATCCACTTCGCCAGCGGGAAGCCGGGCCGCACGTAGTCCACCCACACCACGCGCTCGCCCCACAATTCGCGGCACAACTCGCGGCCATTGGCGCTACAGGCCAGGCTGATAATGACGTCGGGGTGGGTATGGTCGATATGGCGCGCGCCCACCGAGGCGTGTAGCAAGGTCTCAATGGACGAGCGAGGACGGTCGGGAGCGAAGACGCAGCGAGCCAGGTAGCTCACCATCTCCTCGTCGCTCAGGCTATCGCGGTCCATCACAGGCAGGACTTCGGCCAGGCGCAGGCCCGCGAAACCCTGCTCGGTAATGGTTGCCACGTCCCAACCGGAGCCTTTGACCCACAACACGTCGATGGGACAGCCCAGGGGATCAGTCTCAGTAAGCTTGGCGCTGGTGTTGCCGCCGTAAATGTTGACGATGCTGCGGTCGCGGCCCAGGAGGTTGCTGCGATAGACGAGGCCGTCGAGGGCGGGCAGAGCCGCCGCCTCGGCAGCGTCCCATTGGGATTGAGTAGCCATCAGTTCCTCCGCCCTGCTCAAGATGCTATCTCAAGGACGACTACCATGATACGCTTCTTGCCCACCCAGTCAAAAGAGGGATTGGAACATGCGCCAAAGCGGGACCTTCACTTGACAGGCTGGACGCCAATCGCGTCTGCGACCGAGTCTTGCTGAAGTGGAGGTTTCTTCTCCACGGATGAAGGGGCCTTTTCCAGATAAAGGCTGAAATAGAGGTATGATGTCAGCGTGGGAGCGAATGCGGGCGCCCGGCAACGGGGCCGCCGCCCGCCCTCCCCGTCATCAACCCATAGGGCGCCTGGCGCCTGATCGCGCCAAAGGAGTCGCGATGCGAGGAACAATCCGAATCGACGCGAATCGCTGCAAGGGCTGCGAATTGTGCGTCGGCATCTGCCCCAAGAAGGTCATCGGGATCGCCGACACCTTCACCCCCAAAGGCTATCGCCCCGCCATCCTGGTCGACCCCGACGGCCAGTGCACCGGGTGCCTGCTCTGCTCTACCATCTGCCCCGACGTCGCCATCACTGTCTATCGCGAAGCCGTCAGTCGAACGCCGGCCCAGAAGCATGCCGCCGCGGCCTGAGACTGGCGGCTCGTCCTGCACCAGGACGAATCGCCCAGGGCTGCCACGGGGAGGAAGCGTATGAACCGTGAACTATGGGAGGGCAACCAGGCGATCGCCGAGGCCGCTGTGCGCGGCGGGCTAGAGGCCTATTTCGGCTACCCGATCACCCCCCAGACTGAGTTACTTGAGTATCTCTCGAAGCGTATGCCTGAGTTGGGTCGCGCCTTTGTTCAGGCCGAGAGCGAATTGGCCGCTATCAACATGGTCTACGGCGCGGCCACCGCCGGCGCGCGGACGATGACCTCATCGTCCAGCCCTGGTGTGTCCCTTATGCAAGAGGGCCTGTCGTACATCGCCGGGTCGGAAGTGCCCTGCGTCATCGTCGACATGATGCGCGGCGGCCCTGGCCTGGGTAATATCTCCCCCGGTCAGGCCGACTACAATCAACTGGTACGCGGCGGCGGCCACGGCGACTACCATAGCCTTGTCCTGGCCCCCTCCACCATCCAGGAGGCGGTGACCCTCACCTACAACGCCTTCGACCTGGCCGAGAAGTATCGCGGCATCGTCGTTATCGCCGCCGATGGCAACATAGGCCAGATGATGGAACCGGTGGTCATGCCGCCCATGCGACAGATCGGTCACGCCGATCGGGGGTGGGAACTCTCTGGCGCGGCTGGCCGCCCCCGGCGTATCATCTCGTCCATCGGCCTCGACCCTGAGGTCATGGAAAGAATCAACGCCCGCCTCCAGGCTCGCTACCGCGAAATTGAGGCGAATGAGGTACGCTTCGCCGAACGCCAGACGGAGGACGCTGACCTGCTCGTCGTCGCCTTTGGCTCGGCGGCCCGCATCGCCCAGACCGCCATCCGCGAGGCCCGCGCCCGCGGCATCCGCGTCGGCCTGTTCCGCCCCATTACGCTCTGGCCCTTCCCATATCAGCGGCTAGCCGAGCTGGCGCAGCGCATCCCGCGCCTCCTGGTCGTCGAGATGAACGCCGGGCAAATGCTCAACGATGTTCGTCTGGCAGTCGGCCCGCAGGCGGTCGTTAGCTTCTATGGCCGGACAGGGGGCCAGGTTCCTATGCCCGAAGAGATTCTCGCCCAGATTGGGGGCATGGCCCCCACGCCGTCGACCAACGGCGCGCGGGCGATAGCGCTACTGTAGGTGGCAGGGAGAGTAACTATGCTAGCCGAAACCATGACCGTCGTCTATGAGCGCCCCGAGACCCTGCTGCCCGTCGTCAGCCACTACTGCCCCGGTTGTAGCCATGGCATCATCCACCGCCTGGTGGCCGAGGTCATCGACGAGTTAGGCGTTCGCGAGCAGACCATCGGCGTCGCCTCAGTCGGCTGTTCGGTGTTCTCGTACAATTATCTGGACTATGACTTCGCCCAGGCCCCCCACGGCCGCGCCCCGGCCATGGCGACCGGTATCAAGCGCTATCGCCCCAATCATGTGGTCTTCACCTACCAGGGCGACGGCGACCTGGCATCCATTGGCGCCGCCGAGATCATCCACGCCGCCGCCCGTGGCGAGAACATCACCGTCATCTTCGTCAACAATGCCGTCTTCGGCATGACCGGCGGCCAGATGGCGCCCACAACGCTGCCGCACATGAAGACAACGTCCTCACCCCAGGGCCGTGACGTGGCGACCATGGGCTTTCCCATCCGCGTCTCCGAGATGCTCGCCACCCTGGATGGCCCGGCCTACATCGTGCGGCGCGCCGTCAGCGACCCTGCCACCATCAACCGCACCAAGAAGGCTATCCGTACCGCCTTCCAGGCGCAGTTGCACGGCCTGGGCTTCTCGATGGTAGAAATCCTCGCCGCCTGCCCCATCAACTGGGACATGCAGCCGGAAGACGCCCTGCAACATATCAAGAACGCTATGATCCCCTACTATCCGCTGGGCGACTACAAGGTCATCGATGCCGTCAAGGCGCTGGCCTAGGCGCAGGAGGACACAGTGCACGAAGAGATCATTATCGCCGGGTTCGGCGGCCAGGGTGTCCTGTTCGCGGGCCAGTTACTGGCCTACGCGGGCATGAACGAGGGCCGTCATGTCACCTGGATCCCCTCCTACGGCCCTGAGATGCGCGGCGGCACCGCTAACTGTACGACCATCATCTCCGACGAGGAGATTGGCGCGCCCGTCGTGCGTCGCCCATCCACGGCCATCGTCCTCAATCCGCCATCCATGGACAAGTACGCACCCCTGGTCAAGCCGCACGGTCTACTCATCGTCGACTCCTCTCTCATCGCGCAGCAGTCGGGGCGGACGGACATTCGCGAAATCGCCATCCCTGCCAAGGACATCGCCGCCGAAGCGGGGCTGGCCAAGGCGGCCAACGTCGTCGCCATCGGCGCCCTCATCGCCGCGACGGGTATCGTCCAGTTCGAGACAGTCGTCGAGTTGTTGACCCTCAAGTTCGGCCAGCGCAGTCAGGAGATTCTTGCCGCCAACAAGCGCGCGCTGCGCCTCGGCGCCGACTACGTCCTCAAGCTGCCGGCCTAGCTGCCCGCTCCGGCCAGCAACGCACGAGCCGCCGGCCATGCACCGGCGGCTCGTCTATTGACACCCAATTCCCTACTGCCGCAAGCTGTCATCGGGGCCTATCCGCCCACTATACAGCCAGCCAAACTGCGCCCACATTCATCGAGGCCTAAACTTCGCTTAATGCGCGCTTAATGCAGGCCGACTATTATAGAGACAACAACGGTGGCTGACCTCCCACCGAAACCTCTCAGAGACAACGGCCTGCGGACGGCGTGAGCAACCGTCATCAGGCCGTTGTTTCTATTCTGCTGCGTCCAACCCTCACCGCGACTCATGGCGTCAGGCGGTTAAGGTCGCGCGGGAACAGGGTCGCCAGGCGCACATTGCCCGCCCCCGTCAACTGGGTCAGTAGCCGCTCGAGGCCGATGGCGAAGCCACCATGGGGTGGCATGCCGTGGCGGAACGCCTCCAGGTACCACTCGAACGGCTCGCGGGGCAGC
>JAHCIE010000278.1 GCA_026129385.1 Anaerolineae bacterium | reverse complement strand
AGGCAATGAGCGTTATGACGAGCCAGGAGACAAAGCAGTAATGAAGATGCGACTTCGACAGGCGGCCGGCTCCGCCGTTGCGCTGGGCCTGACCCTTGCGGCCCTGGCCGCGTGCGGCGCGCCCGCGTCGCCGACCGCCGCGCCGCCGCGCCCGACGACCCTCGCGGTGCTGCCGACGGCAACGACGGCCGCGAGCCGCCCTACTGTCCCGCCGACCGTCGCGTCGGCTCAGCCTAAGCCCACGGAGAAACCTGTGACCGCCCCTGCCTCGGTCGAGAAGACTCTGTACGTCGGTCCCGCCATGCGCGACTGTGTCGGCGTCGCCCCGATGAAATGCCTGATGGTGCGCGAGGATCCCACTGGTCCCTGGCTGAACTTCTTCAACACCATCGAGGGCTTCACCTTCGAGCCGGGCTACAACTACACGCTCCGTGTGCGGGTGACCGACGCGCCCAAGCCCATCCCGGCCGATGCCTCGTCGAAGGTCTACACCCTCCTCGAAGTAGTGAGCAAGACGCCCGCGCCGGCGACCACGCCGGAGGCCGGGCTGGCGGGCACGACCTGGACCCTGACTGAGATGGGCGGCAAGCCTCCCGTGGCTACCCCGAAGCCCGTCACACTGGAGTTTGGCCTCGATGGGCGCGTCGGTGGGTCGGCGGGTTGCAACCGCTACACCGCGACCTACACCGAGGCGGCGGGCAAGCTCCAGGTGGGCGAGGGCGCGTCGACGCGGATGCTGTGCCCCGCGCCGGGCGTCATGGAGCAGGAAGCCGCCTTCCTCAAGGCGCTGCCGACGGCGACGACCTTCGCCCGCGATGGCGACCGCCTGACCCTGAAGACCACCGACGGTATGACGCTGGTGTTCACCAGGTCGTAACGCCCCCTCACGCTACGCCTTGCGGAGCAGATACAGCCCTGCGGACTGGACGGCAGTCGGCAGGGCTGTGCGCGCTGGCCCAAAGTGGCGCGGGCGGCGCGCTGCGAGTAGAATGGATGGTACTCTGATAACCCACGGGAGATGCTGTTGAGCGCACGTCAAGGCAGCCTGGCGCGGGCCACCCTCATTTTGATGGCCTCATTCATCGCCAGCCGCCTGCTGGGGCTGGTTCGCGAGTCGGTCCTGGCCTATCAGTTTGGCACCAACCCCGACTATGGCGCGTACCTGGCCGCCTTCCGCGTCCCCGACTTTCTGTTCAACGTCATCGGGGCGGGGGCCATCGGATCGGCCTTCATCCCGGTCTTTGCTGCTGCCCTGGCCCGCCGCGAGCAGGATGACGCCTGGCGGCTGGCAAGCGCCATCATGAACCTGCTAACGGTGTTCCTCATCCTGGGCGCCGTCGTCACCGCCATCTTCGCCCCGCAGATCACCACCCAGCTCATCGTGCCGGAGTACCCGCCGGAGGAGCAAGCCCTGACGGCCGCCCTGGTGCGGGTGATGCTCGTCTCGCCAGTCCTGTTTGGGGTCAGTGGGCTGATTATGGCGATTCTCAATTCACACCAGCGATTCTTTCTACCCTCGTTATCGCCTATCGTCTACAACCTGGCGATCATCTTCGGCGCGACGGTCCTGGCCCCCCTGGGCCTGGGGGTGCGCGGGCTGGCGGCGGGCGTCGTCATCGGCTCCGCGCTGCACCTGGGCGTGCAGTTGCCGGGACTGCGGCGCATCCCCAACACCTACTTCTGGACCTTCGGTCGGCACAACCAGCGGGTGCGGGAGGTGGGCCGGCTACTCGGCCCACGGGTGCTGGGTATGGCGGCGGTGCAGATCAACTTCATCGTCAATGTCAACCTGGCGTCGCGGCTACCGGATGGCCCGGCCCGTGTCGCCGCGCTGAGTTACGCCTGGATGTTGCTCATGCTGCCCGTCGGCGTGTTCGCCCAGTCTATCGCTCAGGCGGTGTTTCCCACCTTCTCGGCCCAGGTGGGGCGCGGCGACCGGGACGCGCTACGTGACACGTTCACCTATCTCCTGCGCCTGATTCTGTTCGTCAGCGTGCCCGCTACGGTAGGGCTGATTATGCTGCGCGTCCCCTACATCCAGTTGCTGTTTCAGCGCGGCCAGTTCACGGCCGAGTCGACCGCGCTCACGGCCTATACCCTCCAGTTCTTCGCCCTGGGTCTCGTCGCCCACTGTGCCCTGGAGATCGTGACGCGCGCCTACTACGCGCTGCACGATACGCAGACGCCCGTTGTGTTCAGCGTGGCCGCGATGGCCCTCAACGTCGGCCTGAGCCTGCTGCTCATTACGCCGCTGGAGCAAGGCGGCCTGGCCCTGGCGAACTCCATCGCTACGACGGTCGAGGCGCTGGCGCTCGTCTTCATCTTGCGGCGGCGACTGGGGGGCGTCGAGGGCGAGTCGCTGTGGCCCTCGCTGGCCCGTACGGTGGCGGCCAGCGCCGTGATGGGGGTGGTGCTCGGCGCTGTGTTGCTCCTGCTGCGCCCCTGGCCGGGCGCGCTCGTCGCCATCGTGGGCACGATTGCCGGTGGGGCGGCCTACCTGGCGGCCGCGTATGCGTTGGGCGCGCCGGAGATGACGCTGGTTCGGCGCGCCGCCGGGCGGTTCGTGCCCCGCCTGGCGCCCCACTAGCCGGCCGCCCGGTGTGACAGGGTGAGTTGACTCGGCATGGGGGTAGTGCGATAATAGGGGGGAAGCGGTCATCCGCTCGGCAGCCGTCTATTCTTCGATCACAAAGGAGAACCAATCTATGAAGAAGCTGGTAGTGCTACTGGCCCTCGTCCTGCTGGCAGTCCTGGCTGTCACACCGGCCGCCTTCGCCCAGGCTACAGGCCCGGAGCAGGTCATCACGGCCTTCAATACGGCCTTCAACGGCGGCAAGTGGCAGGATGCCCTGGCCCTCTTCTCCGACACAGCTGTCGTCCGCACCCCGGCCGACGTGTATGTCGGTAAGGGTCTTGCCCAGTCATGGCTGGAAGCGCGCATCGATGTGGACAAGGTGAAGTACGATCTGGTCGCGGGCAGCCTGAAGGTCGACGGCAACAAGGTCACCTGGGAAATCAAGCCCAGCACCGGCTCGAATCTACTGGCCGAAGCTACCGTCGAGAATGGCAAGATCACCTCGTTGGTGCTGAAGACGAAGCCAACCCCCACCGCCGTGCCGGCCGCTGCTGCCGCCGCCGCCGCGCCCGCGGCCGCGACCGCCGCGCCAACCCCGTCGGCCCTGCCGACGACGGGTGGCAATGACGGTGGCCTGCCGCTGCTGTGGCTGGCCGTGTTGGGTGTGGTCCTGGTGGGCGCGGGTCTCGCCGCACGCCGCCTGAATGCGTAAGCGCCGGCGTCAACACCAGCCGCGTCAGACATCACGTGAGGGCGTTCCCCTGGGGGAGCGCCCTCTACTTTGGAGTGCGGGAGCCATGCCCTCGCGGCGGCAGCGGGCAGGCACGGGGATTGGTGGCGCTGGCGGGCATGGCGTCGCGCTGGGTGAAGCGCCCCGTGGCCGGGTCGTAGTACCGCGCCCCCATCTTGTACAGGGAAGTGGCGTTGTCGAGATAGGCGCCAGCGTAGCGGTAGGGCTGCGTGACCTGTCCATGGACCGGGGAGGAGCGCCTCTCACCCCCCGGTCCACTTCTAGCGCCATTATCCTCGACCTGGGCTACCTCCTGCTAGACCGCTGGTGCTCTACTAGCGTTACTAGGCCTACGACAAGGACGCTGACTATGATCAGTAGCAGTGCTCCCACTATCACCAGGCGTCCGAGTGTCGTTGGTTCTCGCCCCGTGGACAGGAACAAGAGATTGATGCCTCCTATAGTGGAACCTGCACCTCCAAGAGCGACCAGAATCCCTCTAGAGCGTGGCGCTCGACTGATGGCAAGTGCCACACCTGTCAGCACCAGAAGGCTGCCGATCACAAGACCGGCGAGACCTAAGCACCACATCAAACCCGACTCCCCGAAGTCCAGGGTGGTAATCTGTCGTGCGATTCCTTCCACGGCAGGCTACCTCCATCCTCGGTACCACGGGAACTCAATCGTTGGCCCGTACCTTGGCTGTAGGTATCGCCATCCCCACCCTCGCGGGTAGTAGTAACCGGCGGCCAGGTAGCCGAGGCCAGCTAGGCCCGCGCCAGCGCCAAGAGACTTGAATGCATTGGCGGCGTTCTCGAACAGGTAGCCGGGGCTAGAGCTGGCGACCAGCCGATTGTCGATATCTTGCCAGCGCCCCTGGTCATCGCGGTAGTGAATGGGGGCGTTCCAAATGCGCGCGACATATGTCTGATCGTCGGGATTGAGGAAGGTCTTCGAGTGGGACGTGCGTAACTCAATGATTTCCCGCGGCTCCCTGGCGGCGGGCTGGGCGGGGGGGACAGCGACCGTCGTATTCGATTGTTCAGCGAAGGTTTGGGAAACGGGTGTGCTAGAGAGCGGGGGAGTGTCAGTGGCGGCTTGTACAGATCGTGAGAACGATTGCGATTGCCACAGCTGGATGGGGCCGCCGCCCAACAAGAGCAGGCAGACCACCAGAGCGGTAGACCCTAAAGGTCTCGGAGACCTTTAGGGTCTGTTAGCCGCCCTCCTCCATGTAGGCCGAGCGGCGGCGGCTGCGCAGGAAGACGCTGGGCGACAGGCGCAGGCCAGCGGTCGGCCGCTGCAAGAGGCGGTCGAGGGCGGCCAGGTCGTCGGGGCGCACCAGGCGCTTGAGCCACCAGATGCGGAACATCGACGCGGCGCGCTGGTCTTCGACGTCGAGGCGGGCGTCGGCCAGGGCGCGCTCCACGGCGTCGGGGTGGAAGTCGATGTTGAGGAGAGCGAACTCGTAGGGCTGGGCATCGAAGGGGTTGTCGGGCTGCCGCCCTAGCAGCCAGCGAGCGATGGCCTTCAGGTTGCGCTTGTTGGCGTACTCGGTGACGTACACGCCGCCGTGGCGCAACGCGCGGCCAATCTCGCCCACCACGGCGGGCAGGTCCTTGGCGTGATGCAGTACGCGCACCGTGACCATCGTGTCTAGCGCGCCGTCCGCCAGGGGCAGGGCGTACATGTTGGCGACGACGTAGGAGATGC
>JAHCIE010000277.1 GCA_026129385.1 Anaerolineae bacterium | reverse complement strand
TCAGTGTAGGGCCTGGTCCAGGTCGGCCAGGATGTCGGCGGGGTCTTCCAGGCCGACGGACATGCGCACCAGGCCGTCGGTGATGCCCGCCGCGTGGCGCGCCTCGGCGGGCACGGTGGTGTGGGTCGTGCTGGGCGCGTGGGTGACGAGGGTCTTGGTGTCGCCCAGGCTGACGGCCTGGGTGCAGAGTTGGATGCGGCTGAGCATGCGCGCACCGGCAGCCAGGCCGCCCTTTAGCTCGAAGCTCAGCATCGCCCCGTAGCCGCCGGGCATCTGCCGCCGCGCCAGGGCGTGCTGGGGGTGACTGGGCAGGCCGGGGTAGGACACCCAGGCGACGGCAGGATGCTCTTCCAGGGCCGTGGCAATGGTCAGGGTGTTGGCGTTGTGGCGCGCCATGCGCAGGGGGAAGGTCTCCACGCCGCGCCGAATCAGCCAGGCATTGAAGGGACTGATGACGCCGCCGAAGTCGCGCAGCACGCCGCGCCGGCACTCGCGCACCCAGTCGGCGCGGCCGACGATGGCCCCGCCCAGGGCGTCGCCGTGGCCGCAGAGGTATTTGGTCATGCTGTGCAGCACGACGTCGACGCCGAGTTCCAGCGGGCGCTGGTTGTAGGACGTGGCGAAGGTGTTGTCGACCATGACCAGCGCGCCGTGGGCGTGGCCGATGGCGGCGCAGGCGCGCAAATCCGTCACGCGCAGGGTCGGGTTGTCGGGTGACTCCAGGTACAGCAGCCGCGTGGTGGGCCGCAGGGCGGCGGCGACGGTAGCGGTGTCGGTGGCGTCGACCTGGGTTACCTCGATGCCGTAGCGCGGCAGCCAGTAGGTCAGGTGGGTGTGGGTGGCAGAGTAGACACTCTTGGGCGCGACGACGTGATCGCCCGGCTTGAGGGCCATGAGCAGCGCGCCGCTGATGGCGGCCATGCCCGATGCCGTGGCTATCGCCGCCTCGGCTCCTTCGAGGGCGGCGACCACCGCCTCCAGGGCGGCCTGGGTGGGGTTGCCCCAGCGGGCATAAACGAACTCGCCGTCGGGGGTCGATTGGCCGTCACCCGGCGTCGCGACCTCGAAGGCGTGGACGGCGTCCTCGGCCGTGGCGAAGGCGTAGGTGGTCGACATGTGCAGCGGGTTCGCCAGCGCGCCGCTGCGGGGGTCGACGCTGTGGCCGGTGTGGATGGCGACGGTGCTCAGGCCCCACGCGGGGTCAGGCGCGGCAGGGGAGGGCATAGTGACTCCTGATGTGGAGGCGACCGACCACCCCCAGATACGAAGTCGAAAATGGGGGCGGCGTGGTCGGTGGTCGGTCGTCAGCCGCGTGGCGCGACGCGCACGCGCATGGGTCGGTCGGGCACGGTGGTGATGAAGCCAATCTCGGCGGGGGGCTGGGCGTCGAGGGGCGTCAGGTCGTAGGCGCGCAGGATGTGGGCGGCCATGGCCTTGACCTCGACCTGGGCGAAGTGCAGGCCGATGCAGATGCGCGGCCCCGCGCCGAAGGGTAGGAAGGCGAAGGGGTGCTGACGCTGCTCCTCGCGGGGCGGGGCGAAACGCTGCGGATCCCAGCGGTCAGGCTCGCGCCATAGGGTCGGTAGGCGGTGGGTCGCGCCGATGGAGTAGCGCACCTGCGACCCGGCGGGGATGGTATAGCCCGCGAACTCGAAATCCTTCACCACGCCGCGCGGCGCGTTGCGCACCGGCGCGTGGAAGCGGCCGGTCTCGTCGATGGCCCAGCCCAGGGCCTTCAGCCCGCGCAGGCTCTCCAGCGACAGGGTTTCGCCGTCGCCCAGGGCGATGTTCATCTCGGCGCGGACTTCAGCCAGTGTCTCAGGGTGGCGGGCCAGTTCGTACAGCAGCCACGCGCTGAGCGTCGTGGTCGTCTCGTGGCCCGCCACGAGCAGGATGTTGACGTGGCCGAGGAGCTGCTCGTCGCTCAGCTCGCGGCCATCCTCGTCGTGGGCCTGGACCATGAAACCCAGGATATCGTCGGTGGGGGATTGACGGCGGCGGGCAATCTCGCCCAGCAGCGTCAGGTTCAGCTCGCGCTGGCTCATCACCATGCGTAGCGCGTACTCTTCCCACGTCTCGCGCGCCTCGTCGTAGCCGTGGAACAGGTCGTAGAACAAGTCACGCAGGTGGTCCACCTGGGGGCCGGTGGGGATGCCGACCAGAGCCTCGGCGGCCACGTCGAAGGTGATCTTGCGCGCCTCGTCGTAGAGGTCGACCTCGCCGCGCGCGGCCCAGCCGGCGGTACGGGTGGCGATGACGCGCTGCATGATGGGCAGGTAGCGCGCCATGTAGGCGACGGTGAAGGCGGGGTTCATCAGTCTGCGGTGGCGAGCGTGCTCGTCGCCATCCATATTGAGCAGGCCCTTGCCGATGAGGGGGCCGACCAGGGGTGTCCAGCCCAGGTCGTGGCTGAAGTGGTCGCGGTGGGTGTGGAGGATGAACTGGTTGGCCTCGGGGCCGACCATGAAGACGATATGGCGTGGCCCGGTCGGATCGTCCCCCCAGATTTCAGGGTTGGCCGGAGTGGCAAAGATGGGGCCGTGGGTGACGGCGGCGGCGGCGAGCCTGGCGGGCAGCTGGTCCAGGCTCTCGGGGCCGAGGTCGATGCGCGGTAGGTCCTCAATACCCCATGTGGTGGCAACTGTATCCATGCGTACTTCCTATCCTTTCCGCGTAGCGTCGTGGGGCGGGAGGCTTACCTGCCGACGGTCAGGCGGGCGGAGCTAGCGCGCGCTGCCGGCGTCCATGTCGCGCAGGCTCTGGCTAAACAGGTCACGGGTGGCCTCGTTGGCGGCGCGGGCGGCTTCCTCGACGGTGGCGTCGCCGTAGAAGGCGCGCTGAATCTCGCGGTTGACGATGTCCTCGACCTGGGGCCAGGTGGTCATGGCTGGCAGCGAGCGCACCTGGGGCGCGGCGTCCAGGTAAACCTTGTTGCTGGCCGGTGGGGTGGCGTCGAGGAAGACGGGCGACTCGGCGACCGCGCGCAGCGAGGGCACGGTGCGGCCGGTCGGGGCGAGCAGGCGCTGGCCGTCGGGGCTGACGGCATACTCGATGAACGCCCACGCCGCGTCGGGGTGGGCCGAGCGGGAGGTCAGGCACATGCCATCACTATGCAGGACCGTTGCCGCTGGCGCGTCGCCTGGCAGGGGGGCGATGTCCCACGCGAAGTCCTTGATTGTGGCCCGCAGGTCGGGGGTGACGGCGCGACTCTGCATGAACATGCCCAGCTTCCCGGAGGCGAAGCGCGTCTGCGCGTTCTCGGTTGCCTCGTCGGCGCGGGACGGCGCGACGTGCTCCACGGTCTGTAGGGCGACGAAGCGGCGGAACGCATCCAGGGCGGGGCCCTGGTCCAGCGTCAGGCGGGTGGGACGGTGGGGATCATCGACGATGTCGCCCTTCGCCGACCAGACGAAGGGGGCCAGGCGCAACAGCTGGGGGGCGACGCCGACGCCGTACTGGTCCGTCTTGCCGTCGCCGTTGGTGTCGCGGGTCAAGGCGCGGGCGGCGGCCAGGAACTGCTCCCAGGTCCAGCCCTGCTGGGGGGGAGTCAGGCCGGCGGCCTTGAACAGGTCCAGGTTGACGTAGACCTGGAGGGATGACAGGTTCTGCGGCAGGCAGTATTGGTGGCCGGCAACGTTGAAGGCATCGAGGGCGGCGGGATAGAAGTCGTCGGGGCGCAGTACCTGGCTGGCGGCGAGGCGTTGGTCCAGGGGGGCCAGGGCGTCGCGCAGGGCGAACTGGGACAGGCGGCGATAGTTGATGAGGAAGACGTCGGGGGCGGTCCCGGCGGCAAAATCGGCGGCCAGTCGCTTGATGAACTCGCTGCTGTCGGGGACGTTTGTCAGCTCGACGTCGACGTCGGGGCGGGTGCGGCGAAAGGCGGCGATGAGGTCGCGATAGGCGCGCAGGCCCTCGGGGTCCTCGCTGACCATAAAGGTGATATGGGCCGGTGTGGCGCTGACGAGGGTGGTGGGGGTGGCTACCGGGCCGCTGCTGGCAGGCGCGGCGCCCCCGGCGCACGCGGCGGTCGCAGCGGCGATGATGAGGAGCAAGCCGGCCAGCCAGAGGTGTCGGATGGGGGAGCTGGCGAGGGAGGGCCTTGACGCTGGCCGTGGGCGCATCGTCTCTTCGGCGCGCGGGCGTAGCTGGGGCATAGGGCTATGTTCCTCCTGGGAATCGATTCTGTCACGACGGCGGCCGCAGGAGCAGGTCGGCGTCGACGCGGTGGTGGAAGTGGCGCTGGCCGATGGTGAACAGCGCGAAGACGGGGACCACCATCAGCACCGAGGCCGCCATCAGGAGCGGCCAGGCGGAGGGCATCAAGCCTTGCAGCAGGCGAATGCCGAGGGGCAGGGTGTAGCTGGCCTCGGTGCGGATGTAGAGCAAGGCGTCGACGTAGTTGCTCCAGGCGTCGGCCAGGGTGAGCAAGGTGGCCGCCACTACGGCCGGCCGCGCCAGGGGTAGGGCCACGGTCGCCCACATCCGCAGCGGGCCAGCGCCGTCCAACAGCGCCGAATTGTATACCTCGGCCGGGACGCGGGCAAAGCTAACGTAGAATAGCAGGACGTAGAATGGGCCGCCACCCATGAGGGCGGGGGCGATGAGGGGGAGGAGGCTGTCGACCCAGCCCAGGCGGGCAAACAGGATGAAGCGCGACGGCCACAACGCGGGGGTGGGGGCGAGGAGCAAGGCGAGGCTCAGGGCGAGCAGCGGCCAACGGGCGCGGCGCGGTAGCTGGCTCAGGGCGAAGCCGGCCCATGAGCCGGTGAGGAGCGCGATGGGTGTGGCGACGGCGACGACGATCAGGGAGTTGAGGCTGTAGCGCGCCAGGGGTACGATGGTGAAGAGGCGGGCGTAGTTGTCCCAGGCCAGGGGCGGGGTGAATAGCTCAAGGTGGGTAGGCGGCGGCACGCCGATGGGGCGCAGTGAGTACGAGACCATCCACAGGATCGGGAAGGCAAACACGGCGGCTACGACGGCCAGAACGGCCGCCCGCAGCCGGTTGCGCCATGCGCGGCCGGCGTTAGT
>JAHCIE010000276.1 GCA_026129385.1 Anaerolineae bacterium | reverse complement strand
GCCCCAGTTCAGCTCGCTGTATTGAAATTACATCCGCGTTCGAGACTCCTCACTAGCGAGACCGCTAGAGAGGAGGGAAACGCTGACCACCCTCTCCCTCCTTCTCGGCGGCGCCATCGGAAAGGAGGTGAGATCATGCGCAAGCAACTGCGAGTCATCTTCCTGGCCCTCGTCGCGGCGGCCCTGCTGGCCCTGCCCTACATCGCCGCCGCCGATCCATCGACGTGCGGCGGGCCGGGCTGCTGACCCAGGCCAGCGACGCTGACGACCCAGCCACGGCGCGACCGGGCCTAGCCCGCCCGGTCGGCCAGCAGGCCCTGAAGGTGTAGGAGACCTTTAGGGCATCGTCGTGGGGTCAGGGCGCGCCGATGACCACGAACCCCGCCCAATCGTAGGCGGACGCCCCGGCGGCGCGCAACTCATGCTGGGCGCGCTGCAAGGCCTGGGCGGCCACCACGCCCGCCGCGTAGTGGCGATAGAAGGCGGCCATTAGCCGGCTCGTCGCCTCGTCCTCCACCGGCCACAGGCTGGCGACGACCGCCTGCGCGCCCGCCCACAGGAACGCCAGGGCCAGGCTCATGATCTCATCGCCGGCCTGGGTCTCACCCAGCAGGCTCTCGCAGGTCGACAGGACCACCAGCCGCGCCCGCAGGCGCAGGGCGAGAATATCGGCGAAGGTCAGGCTGGCGTCGGCTAGCAGAATGCGCGACATGGAGGGCGCCAGGCGGCTGACGATGGCGTGGGTGGCGAAGTGCAGAATCTCGTACTCGGCTAGCGCGCCGCTCTCACTCAGCGCCAGCAGCCGCGCGCGGCTGGCCTGCTCGCCCCACAGCACGTCGGTCCCATCCCCCAGCGCCGCTCGCACCCGTCCCACCTCGGCGACGACATGGGGCAGCGGCCTGGCCTGGCCCTGGAAATCCGCCAGGCCACACACCAGCGCGCGGCCGGCGGCCGGCGTCGGCTGCCCTAGCAGCCAGGCCAGGGCAGCCAGACTCGGCGTGTAGACCAGCGCGGCCTGTTCCCCCAACACTGTCTCGCCGTCCAGCAGCGCGCCGAAGGGCAGCGTATGCAGCGCGCCGTGGGGTGAAATGAACAGCCGCCCGTCAGGCCCAAGGGCCGCTGCCTGCAAGGCGTCGGCAATGGCGGGCGGAACCAGGAGCCGGTAGAGATGCTGGCGGTAGGCCGGGCCGATGAGACCCGGCGCGGGCCGCCCACCGATCTGTCCGCCGTAGATGAGAGTGCGGTAGTTACGGCCCACGTCGGTACATTGCCGAACAATCGCAGCGTCGTAGGGCGTCAGGGTGTGCCGGGCGGCGACGAGGCGGTCTGCGTCCAGGTAGAATACGGTCAGGACGCTATCGACGAGGAGGTACGTCAGGCAGGCCCAGGGCCGCCCCAGGCGTGCGGCGCTCTCCCGCAACTCGGCCAGCGCGAACAGCCTGGTTGCCGCGCCTTGCCGGGTGGGTTGCGCCAGCCGCAGCAACTCCAGTGTCTCTTCATAGGCGTTGGCAATGTCCCGCAGTCGCGCCAACGCGGGCGATTGGTCCATGAGCAGGTCGCTCGCATCGCGTAGAGCCAGCCCCGTGTCATCGGCCGACACCAGGCTTAGCGCGCGGCGCTGGCGATCAAAGTCTCGCCGGAGTGTCGCCTCGCGCTCGAGCAGGGATGCAAGATAAGGGTCGTCATGGGCGGAGCGTCGCCAGGTCTGCGGGTAGCCCAACGACCGAAATGTCTGAGATTTGGCCGCCTCGCTCACGACCAGCGCAGCCTCGGCGTCATCCAGGGCCAGGGCCAGGGCCAGCGCGGCCTCATAGGCCGTCTGGCGGTCGGTGAAGAACGCGCCGCTGATGCGCTCCGTCGCGAGGGACGCGCGCAGCCCGGTCAGCGTCTCAATCGCCGTGAGCCACTCCTTGAGAGCACGCTCCCGGTCGCCCTGCGCCAGCGCGCAGCGACCCAGGCCGTGATGCGCGCGCCACGCCTCGTCGGGGATGCCCGGCGACAGCACGGCCAGCGCGGCAGCGAAGGCCGCCTCGCTCGCCAGCGGCTGCCCTTGCTGGAGATAGGCTTCGCCCAGGGCCAGCTCGCACAGGGCCACATCCACCAGTCGCCCGGCCTCGGCGAAGACGGCGCGCGCGCCGGCCAGCCAGACCTCGCACACGTCGGAGGCGTTGTTCACGCTGGACGCGGCGCGCGCCAGCATGACCCGCGCCCGCTCTCGGTCGCACATTGCGACGTAGATGCTCAACCCGGCCTCGGCGCACATGGTCCGCGCGCGGGTCAGGCACACCAGCGCCGCGTCCGCCCGGTCGACGGCCAGATATAGCTCCGCCAGGCGCAGCTCACAGTGTGCGCCCCGAATCGGCATCTTGAGCTGTGAGAAGGCCTGCCGCGCCTGGTCGTAGTGGCCCAGGGCCTCGTCGTGGCGTCCCAGGCGACTCAGCGCGCCCGCCAGATTCATCTCACACTGGGCCGCCAGGGGCATGGCGCCGATCTCTACTGTGCCCTGCCAGGCGCGATGGTACAGGTCGAGGGCCTGGTCGTAGCGGCCAAGCTGGCCGTGGCACAGGGCCATGTTCATCTGACAGCGCGCCTGGCGCAGGCGGTTGCCGCGCGCCTGGGCATCCTCGGCGATGGCGGCGTAGGTGGCGAGGGCGTCGGCGTAGCGGTTGAGCATGTAGAGGACCGCCGCGACGTTGAACTGGGTAAGGGTCACGTACCGCCCCGCCCCCAGCGCCGCAAACGCCGTCTGCGCCCGCTCGTAGGCGGCCAGGGCTGGCGCGTATTCGTCGAGGTGATACAGGCCTATGCCGCGCGACTGGTGGCAAGACGCGGCCAGGAACGCCTGGCCTGCGCCCTCGGCCAGCCGGCCGGCCCCGTCGAGCAAGACCAGACTCTCGGCGTAGCGGTCCATCTCCTGGTAGAGCAGGGCGCGGCCGTAGTCGCAGCGCGCCTGATGGACGCGGGAGGCGTCGGGGGCGGGCACGGCGGCGGCCTTGTCCAGCCAGCCCAGCGCCTCGTCCACCGCCGAGAAGCGTCGCGCCAGGGCCAGCCACCACCAACAGAGAGCCGCCTCACCATGCCGATGACACGCGATGAAGCCCTCGCCAGCTTGACGCAGTTGGGCCGCCGCCTCGTCGTGGTGGCCTTGCTCTAGAAGATAGATGCCCTCGGCGCGCGCAACGTAGGCTCTGGCGAGAGCGTCGTCGGCCGCTGCCAGGTAGGCCTGCGCGCGCTCTAGCGCCGCCGCCGCCTGGTCGTCGAGGTAGGTACAGGCAATGGCCAGTTCGGCTAAGGCTCGACTCTCGTGGGGGGCATCGGAGCTGACCGCGAAGGCCTGGGCGGCCCGCTGCAAGAGCGGCCGCGCCTCAGCGAAACGCTCGAGGGCATTGAGGGTCACGCCCTCGGCCAGGTCGACGCGCGCAATCTCGGCGGGGGCGGGGTCCGCTGTCTCAGCCAGCGCGCGGGCCAGGCGCGCCAGGGCGTGGGCGTCGCGGGGTGCGTACCAGGCGCGACTCTCCGCCTCAGCGCACACGGCCGCCAGGTCTGGCAGAGCCTGCTCGCGGTAGACGCTCTCCACCCAGGCGCTGGCCTGCTCGGGGGTCATGCCACCCGCGGCCAGACGCAAGGCAACATCCAACAGCGCCACGCGGCCGGGCGTCGTCGCGGCCTTCACAGTCTAGCCTGGCCTGGTCAGGGCGATTTGCAGGCCCGCCTGGTCCGACGCCAGGTCCGCCTCGCGAACAACCACCGCGCCGAATTCGACCCGGCCGTCCTGCGTAACGTCGGCCTGCCGGGTCTGCCCCAACCAACGCAAGATGGCGTGGAGGCCGGGTTCGATGCCCGAGGGGCCACTCATCAGGCCCCGGATGACCAGATGGTCGGGCCGGCCCAGCGTGGCGGTGGCGGTGATCTCGACGGTCAGGGTCTCCTGGCCGAGCATGACCGTATCCAGGAGCAGCAGATGCGGCTCAAGGGAGGGTGGCAGGTCATGCTCGTATCGAGCAGCCGCCCCGGCCGGCCAGAGCGCCGCCTGTACATGAGCCTGGCTCAGGATGAACACGACCCCCTCGAGACGCCCGCCGAGCTGCGCGAGAGGCCGCACCAGCCAGGGCAGGTCCGTGGGGTGGCGCGGGAAGGAGGGGCGCGCTCGCGGCCGCGTCGCCTCCGGCGCGGCCGCGTCGTCCAGGTTAGCCCTCAAGGCCAGCCTGACATCGACGTACAGCGCGGAACAGTCGGGGCAGGACTGTAGGTGCTGATAGACGAGGGGGTAGTCGCGCTGCGCGTCGCGGCCGTCCATCTCGTCCGAGATGTACATGTCGAGCACAGCCTGGCATTCCTTGCACGTGAAGGGGAGCACGCCTGGTCCTCTCGGTTCTCCTAACCCGCTGGTCAACGTCAGGTCGACCGACGTGGCGCGAGAACTGAATGCAGAGACTTGGGATAGCGCATTGACCAGCGAGAACACTACTCGGTCCCCCTTACATGGTCAATGCAAGCCGCGGCAGACTTCTTTCAGTCTGGCAGGGTCAGGTCGATGCGCGGCCTGAGAGGATCTCCTTGATCCGTTGCAAGGCTCGGTAGCGCAATATATAGACGGCGTTCAAGCTCTTCCCTAGCTGCCTGGCGATCTCGTCGTCGTCCAGCCCGTCGTAGAAGGACGCGAGGAGCACGTATCGTTGGGCGCGGCTCTTGAGCTGCCAGAGAGCCTGGTCTAGCCAGACTCGCGCCTCCACCGGGTCGGTCACGATAGCCCCTGGGTCCTGCACCAATTCGTGGCGCGGAGGATGGTCGCCCTCGTCGGCATTCATGTCTTCATCCAGGCGCGTCAGGCCCGGCTGATTGAGCACGTCGGGTCGGCGATAACGCTGCCGTAGGATATTGTTCAGGATGACCGAGGCCCAGGCCATGAAGTGTACGTCGTAGTGGAACGCGCTACGATAGATGATCTCGCACGCCTCCTGGGCGGCCTCCTGGGCTTCAGCCGCCTGGTCGGTCTCCACCCCGCGCTGGCGGAGCCATGCGCCGGCC
>JAHCIE010000275.1 GCA_026129385.1 Anaerolineae bacterium | reverse complement strand
TCCCCGAACTCAAGGGCAAGTTCACCGGCATGGCCTTCCGCGTCCCGACCTCCACGGTCTCGGTGGTGGACTTCACCGCCATCCTCAACAAGAACACGTCCGTCGAAGAGATCAACGCGGTCATGAAGGAAGCGGCGGCCGGCCCGCTGCAGGGCATCATGGAGTACACCGAGGAACTGCTGGTCTCCATCGACCTCAAGGGGTCCCAGTACTCGACCACCTTCTCGGCCCCCGATACCCTGGCGCTGGGTGGCAACTTCATCAAGGCCGTCACCTGGTACGACAACGAGTGGGGCTATGCCTGCCGCGTGTCCGACCTGATCGCCTATATGGCGGCCCGTACCGGCGCCAACATCATCCCGCTGCCCAAGGGCGTGGCCAACGCGATGAAGCAGCCGGCGTAACCGTCGGCGTAACATGAACGCAAACAACGCGGGGACCCAGCACAATGCCAGGCCCCGCGTTGCCATGTCCCCCAACCACGCACTGTGCGAAGGAGACCCTATGACCAAGCAAACTGTCCAGGACGTGGACTGGAAAGACAAGACCGCCGTCGTGCGCGTCGATTTCAACGTCCCCCTCGAAAATGGCAAAGTCAGCGACGATACCCGCATCCGCGAATCCCTACCCACGATTCGTTACCTGATGGACCACGGTGCGCGCGTGACGCTCATGTCGCATCTGGGCCGCCCTAAGGGCAAGGTCAACCCCGATTTCAGCCTGGCTCCCGTCGCCGAGTACCTGTCTGGCATGCTCGGCAAGCCCGTGCTGTTCCTGCCCGACCTGGCCGCCGCTCCCGCGCAGGTCAAGGCGCTGAAGCCCGGTGACGTGGCTCTCCTGGAGAACACGCGCTTCCACGCCGGCGAGGAAAAGAACGACCCCGAACTAGCGAAGCAGTTCGCCGCGCTGGGCGACGTGTTCGTCAACGACGCCTTCGGCAGCGCGCACCGCGCCCACAGCTCCACCGAGGGCATCGCCCACACCCTGCCCGCCGTGTCCGGCTTCCTGATGCAGAAGGAGCTAGACTACCTGGGCCGTGCTTTGAGCAACCCTGAGCGCCCCTTCGTCGCCGCCCTCGGCGGAGCGAAAGTTAGCGATAAGATCGCCGTTATTCGCAGCCTGTTGAGTAAGACCGATAGGCTGCTCATCGGCGGCGGCATGGCCAACACCTTCCTCAAGGCCCAGGGCTACAATATCGGCGACTCGCTGGTCGAAAATGACGCCCTGGACACGGCCAAAGCCCTGATGGCCGAGGGCGGCGACAAGCTCGTGCTGCCCACCGACGTGGTGATCGCCGACAAGTTCGCGGCCGACGCCCAGCACAAGCCGGTTGCCGCCAACGCCGTGCCCGACGGCTGGCGTATCCTCGACATCGGCCCCAAGACTGTCGCCGAGTACGAGCGTATCCTGCGCGGCGCGAAGACCGTCTTCTGGAACGGCCCAATGGGCGTGTTCGAGCTGAAACCCTTTGCGACGGGAACTTTCGCCATTGCCCGCAGTCTCGCCAGGCTCGAGGGCGCGACGACCATCATCGGCGGCGGCGACTCGGCGGCGGCGGCCCACGAGTCCGGGGTAGCCGACAAGATTACCCATATCTCGACCGGCGGCGGCGCGTCGCTGGAACTGATCGAGCAGGGCGACCTGCCCGGCCTCGAAGCACTGCGAGGAGCTCCCAATGCCTGACAAGCGCGTGCCGTTGATCAGCGGCAACTGGAAGATGCACAACAACCACTTCGAGGCGCTGACGCTGGTGCAGCGGCTCAGCTACGTGCTCGGGGGTCACGACTTCACCAAGCCGACAATCTGCTCGACCACCTGCGTCCTTAAACAGCAGCAGGGTGGGGATGGCCAGAATATTATAGGCCATCATCATCGCTTCGATTCTCGTCCACGTCGATCTTGGCAATCTTTAAGCTGGTCGCCCATATCGTTCGCCATCTCCGCGCTCGGCAGAAGGCGATGCGCTTGCGGTCACCCGCCGCCCAGAAGTCGGTCAGCACGACGTCCGACTTCAGTACCTCCCGCCTCGAACGTCGCATCCGTCACCGCCACTGGCTTCGCCATCATCACTCCTTTACGCCGCGCCCGCGACGCGCATCGCTAGACCGACCCTCATAAACCTACACCGTTACCGACGCCCGCGGGCACATGTATCTTACCAACGCTGCGTGCGCGCTTGTCAACCGCCCAATGCGTGCTATAATCAATGCCAATTGCCCCACCTGGTTTACCCAAATTCGGACCTGAATTCCCGGAGGTCATCGTGGATTTCCAGTTCACATACGAGCAACTCATGGTCCGCGACATGGCGCGGGACTTCGCCTGCGCGCCATCGCCCCATCGCCGCCCAAATCGACGAGACGGGCGAATTCCCCTACTCGACAGGTCAAGCAGATGGGCGCGTTGGGCTTGATGGGTCTGATGACCTCCAGAGAATACGCGGTGCAGGCGCCGATACGATCTCCTCCTGTCCTCGCCCCATGGAGGGAAATCGCCAGGGTCTGCGCCTCCCACTCAGTCATCATGTCCGGTCAACAATTCCCTGGTGTGCGCCGGTTGGAAAGTTCGCAACGAGCGCAGAAGCGCGACGTGCTGACACCCCTCGCCAGCAGCGGGCCATCGGCGTACTCGCTGACCGAGCCCCGCAGTCGCTCCGACGCCGGCAACGCGAAGACCGTCGCCCGCCATTATCTGCCGTCATCGCAGCCACTGAAGTCTTGGGTGCCAGCGGGCCCGGTCGCCGATTGGATTCTGCTGTTCTGCGCCACCGACGCCAGCAAGGGCAGCGGGGCACATCCTGCTTCATCATCGACACCCGCCAGCCCGGCTTCGCCCGTGGCAAGACGGAGCCGAAGCTGGGTATCCGCGCCTCGGCCACCTGCGAGTTGATGTTCGATAGCTACCGCGCGCCGGTTGCCATGCGGCTGGGCGAGGAGGGGCGACGGCTTCAAGATCGCCCTGACCATCTCGACGGCGGCCGCATCGGCATCTCCGCACAGCCCATCGCAATCTCCCAGGCCGCCAACGCGGCCTCCGTGGCCTACGCCAAAGAGCGCCACGCCTTCGGCCAGGCCATCGCCGAGTTCCAGGCCATCCAGTTCACCCTGGCCGATATGGCGACCAAGATTGAAGCCGCCCAGTTGCTCGCGCTCAACGCGGCCCAACTGAAGGATCGCCACGAGCGCTTTTCCAGGGAAGCGTCCATGGCGAAGGTGTTCGCGTCGGAGGCGGCCATGTGGGTGACGACGAAGGCCATCCAGGTCCATGGCGGCATCGGCTACAGCAAGGAGCTTCCCATCGAGCGCTACTTCCGAGACGCCAAGATCACGGAGATCTACGAAGGCACGAGCGAGATTCAGCGTCTGGTCATTGCCCGCCACATTCTCGCGTGACAAGCCGACGCGGACCGCGGCCGCGTCCTGGATGGGAGACTTCATGACGACACCCAGCAAGCCCACGACCGACAACCCCAGCGCCACCGGCAGCGCGCCGACCGGGAATGGCGCCGGAGCGGCTACGCCGCAAATTGGTCAGTTGCGCGAGATGCGCGCCCAGGCCCGCCTGGGCGGCGGCGAGAGCCGCATTGCCGCGCAGCACGCTAAGGGCAAGCTCACCGCCCGCGAACGCCTCGATCTGCTCCTGGACGAGAACTCCTTCCAGGAGTTGGACATGTTTGTCACCCACCGCACCGATGCCTTCGGCCTCGACAAGCAGAAATACCTGGGCGACAGTGTGGTGACGGGCTACGGCACGATCGAAGGCCGCCTCGTCTTTGTGTATTCCCAGGACTTTACCGTCTTCGGGGGTTCCCTCTCGGAGGCCCACGCCGAGAAGATTTGCAAGGTGCTGGACCTGGCGATGAAGAACGGTGCGCCGGTGATCGGTCTCAACGATTCGGGCGGCGCCCGCATCCAGGAGGGCGTGGTCAGCCTGGGCGGCTATGCCGACATCTTCCTGCGCAACACGATGGCTTCCGGCGTCGTGCCCCAAATCTCAGCCATCATGGGGCCATGCGCGGGCGGAGCCGTGTATTCCCCCGCCATCACCGACTTCATCCTGATGGTCAAGGATACCAGCCACATGTTCGTGACGGGGCCGGAAGTGGTCAAGACCGTCACCCACGAGGACCTGACCTTCGAAGAGCTGGGCGGCGCGATGGTTCACAACAGCATCAGCGGCGTGGCCCACTTCGCCTCCGAAAACGAAGCAGACTGCCTGTCAACGATTCGGAAGCTCGTCGGCTACGTGCCTCAGAACAACATGGCCGAGCCGCCCCGCGCGCCGACGGCGGATGACCCGCTACGGATGGAGGCGCGCCTCGACACCATCGTCCCCGACAACCCCAACAGGCCCTACGACATGTACGAGGTTATCCAGCTCGTCATGGACGATGGCGAGTTTCTGGAGGTGCAGGCGCATTGGGCGTCCAATATCATCGTCGGCTTCGCGCACCTCAACGGACGCTCGGTCGGTATCGTCGCCCAGCAGCCAGCCGTCCTGGCCGGCGTGCTGGACATCGCCTCCTCGACAAAGGCGGCGCGGTTCGTGCGCTTCTGCGACTGCTTCAGCATTCCGATCATCACCTTTGAGGATGTGCCCGGCTTCCTGCCCGGCCTGGCCCAGGAGCACGGCGGCATCATTCGCAGCGGCGCCAAGCTGCTGTACGCCTACTGCGAGGCCACCGTTCCCAAGATCACCGTCATCACCCGCAAGGCCTACGGCGGCGCATACGACGTGATGAACTCCAAGCACGTGCGTGGTGACATGAATTTCGCCTGGCCCACCGCCGAGATCGCGGTCATGGGGCCGGAGGGCGCGGTCAACATCATCTTTCGCAAGGAAATCCAGGAGGCCGAAGACCCCGAGGCAACCCGCGCCCGCCTGGTGCAGGAATATCGCGAGAAGTTCGCCAACCCCTACGTGGCCGCCCAGCGCGGCTATATCGACGATGTAATCGAGCCACGCGAGACGCGCCCCAAGCTCATCTCCGCCCTAGAGATGCTCGCCAACAAGCGCGACAGCAACCCGCCCAAGAAGCACGGGAATATCCC
>JAHCIE010000274.1 GCA_026129385.1 Anaerolineae bacterium | reverse complement strand
CGCAGCAGGCCATCGCGAATTTCGCGCGCGGTCCCCAAGTCGTAGATTGAACCATAGCGGGAATCGGCGGACACGAAAACCTGTCCGGCGTTGCGAAGATTGACGAAGATACCCGCCAGCGGGTCATTCATGTTCTTGAGGCGGCGCGCCTCGAGCCATCGCCAGAAGGGCGAGAGCAGCCGGTGGTTGGTCAATCCTGAATTGCTCATGTCATAGGGGTAGACGTCGCTGATGATCTTCGTCCCGGGCAACCGCGCGTCGAGGCCTTCGATGAAGGGGTACTCCTCTTGGGGCACGGCCCCGCCCGCAATCGCCCCGATCCCTGACAGGTACACCAGGTAATGGTCCGCGTCGTCGAAGCCTTCGCCCGGCAGGAGCTCCTGGTCGCTCTGGGCCGCGTCGTAACGCACATCCTCACCGCCGAACCAGCCTGCCCACCACGTCATCGACTGAAGTGGCGAGATCAGGAGGATCAACATGACAAAGACGATGGCCCCGAAGACCAGCAGTCGTACGAGTTCTAGCACGTCCCCGATCATCTTACTCCGGCCCCTTACGACGCGGTCCACCTGTATCCAAGTGTAGTTGGTCGCGCACTGTCGCTGTCCTATCGATGCCCAGCATTCGGTCGCCGATGGCCCAGATGGGCCGGCCAATGGTGGTATGGATGGCGTACATCATGGCGAAGCTCACTGTCACCACAATCAGGGATGCCCAATATCCGGCTGTGATGACGGCCTCTTCTCCGCGTACCGCCGCCAGCATCGACCACACGTAGAGCAGCACCTGGATGGCCGGCCCCGCGTAGGGCACGAGGATCAGGAAACCAAAGACAAGCGGGGCGTAGCTCAGGGCAATGATGAGCAGAATCTGGCGATAGGTGGCTGTCTCCGCCAATAGGAAATTCCCTGTTGCCCAGACCATCAGCGCCCAGAAGAAGATGCCCGCGACGAACAACATGCCGTTGACGAGGAGGCTGAGGGTGAAGCGCTTTGGGGGAATGCGATTCACGAACAGAATAACGCTCTGGCCCAGCAACATCGACGCGCCAGCCACAACTAGCAGGCCGAACGCGACCCAGCGAGCGTTCGGTGGCACTTGCAGCACGGCGAGGGTCTGCGGCGACATGGTCAAACCTAGACGAATGGCGTTCATCACCTGGGAAATATACTCGAACACTCAGGGTCTCCTCGTCTTCGCGCGACTGGCCAGTCCAGGTATCGACATGCCTCAATCCAGGCTTGGCAGAGGCGTTGCGGTCCTCATACCTTTAGAGATGTTACTATCAGTCCTGCATAGATGCAAGCCGCCCTCCCCGAGAGCTTCCCGGTCCTCTCTGCCAGGCTAGGTCTCCACCCGGCCTTGCCCAGCGGATTGGTTGGGCAGGACGCGCTCTAGAGAGACGAGTGCCACGCCCATGCCGTGCATCTCATTGAGGATGCCCATCATCTGCGACTGGTCCACCACGCGCAACACCAGGGTGGTCAGCGGTTCGCTGCGGTCTCTTGCCCCTGGCTGGGTGGCGATGATGGGAAACTCGTCTAACCAGCGCGGGTTCAGCGGGCTGCCGACTTGAAGGCGGAAAGTCTGGTCGCAGTGGGGCAAGCCAAATCGTGACACTGTTCATCCGATCTCTTCACGCTCGCGATGACCTGACAGCATTCTAGCACAGCCGGGCCGCTCCCGCATGGTACATGAAGGGCCAAAATGTACCAATATGGTACTAGACCGACGCCCGCACAGCGTCGAGTAGACGGGTTACGTCCCGCTCACTGTTGTAAGCCTGGATGGACACTCGCAAGAACTCGTGACCCTGCCAGCGGATGTGGGGAATCTCGATGCGATACTCGTCCCACAGGCGCGTGCTGAGGCGATCCAGCGTGCCGGTGGGTATGGGTAGCGATGCCATCTGGCCGATCATGCTATCGGGACAGATGGGCGGCAGCCCCGTGATCGCGGCGAACTGTTCCCGTGACCAGGCGATCAGGGCGTGGCACTCGGCGCGGACGGCGGGCCAGTTGTGCTCGCGCTGGAAGCGGATGGCATCCGGCACGCTCAGGTAGGCGGAAGGGTCGTCCGTCCCCGTCCAGCCGTACCAGTCTTGGTAAGTGGAATGGCTGGGCCACTCGCTGCGCCAGCCCCAGCTGACGACCAGCGGCTCGAGAAGCGTCTGCACCTCCGGACGCGCATGCATGAACCCGGCTCCTCGGGCGCTGCTGAGCCATTTGTGGCAATTGCCCAGGTAGAAGTCTGCCCCGATCTCGCCCAGGTTCAGGTCCAGGTGACCGGGGGCGTGGGCGGCGTCGACTACCGTCAGGATGCCGGCTGCGCGCGCTCGTCGGCAAACCTCCGCCACGGGGAAGATGACGGCCGTGGGAGAGGTGATGTGGCTAAGGAAGATGACCCGTGTTTGTGCGGTGATGCCGGCCCACAGTTGCTCGACGACGTGATCGGGGTCGCGGATGGGGAGGCGGATGGGCTGGGCGACATAACGCGCGCCGCGTTTCTCGCAGTTGAAGCGCCATGCTCGCTCGGCCGCCCCGTATTCGTGGTCCGTCCCCAGTACTTCGTCCCCCGGCTGTAAGTCCAGCGAGCGGGCGACAATGTTGACACCGAAGGTTGTGTTGGGAATGTAGACCAGGTCGTCGGGGTTGGCGTGGACGTACTCGGCCAGTGGGGTGCGGGCCTGGGCGAGCAGGCCGGGTAGGCGCCGGCTAAGGAACTCGACCGGCTCGGCCTCCAACTCGCGCTGCCAGCGCTGGTAGGTGTCGAAGACGGGGCGGGGTGTCGCGCCAAAGGAGCCGTGGTTGAGGAAAGTGACATCGTGGCGCAGCAGGAACTGGTCACCGGCGCCGGGCCAGGGGAGACGGGACGAAGGCGAGAGCATCGGGGGTGACTCCGATTCGACAGGATGGGGTGTAGTATATCACAGTCGCTCTGTCTCTTGCTGGAGCGACTGCGTTCACGCTCGGGCAATGTAGCCTCTTGATCGGTTGGAAGACGCAACCTGTCAGCAGCGCGGCGAAGGCATCGCCAGCTAGCCTCGCTGGCCGAGCATAAGCCACAGGGCCGACCCTGTTGAGCGGGCCGGCCCTGTGGCTTGCAGTATAGAATTGACGCGACCGTGCGGCTACTGGCCGAAGGCGCGCTTGGTGCCCGGCAGGAAGGCCAGGATGAGCGTCAGGACGCAGACCAAGACCCCCCACATCACCGACTGCCAGCTGGTCGAGCCGAGGATGGCCAGGAACTGTAGAACCAGGTAGATGATCGCCATGATCACGACGAACATCCAGCCTGACGGGTTGAGATCATAGATCCACTTGGCGACCATGAACCAGATGACAGCGACGATGGCGGACATGATCGCGCCCAGCCATTGGACGGTAGGCAGGACGAACTGGATAGGACCGAGACTGATGGGCGCCCAGCCCATGTAGCGGGCCGCGTCGTACAGCGCGAGCAGGCCAGCGATGACGGCCAGCGCGGCCAGGACCCAGACGGCCCAGTTTCGCTGGCGCGGCGCGGATGCCGCAGGTGGTTGAGCCATGATGCCTCCTTACGATAATGCGGTTCAGGATGAGGATAATACGACGGTGGCGGTGCAACAATCAGGGGCGCACGTGCCTCAGCGTCTTGTGCCCATTGTATCACAATTGCCCAGGCAAAATCAATACGCAGGGTGTCAAATCATGTAGCAATCCATTGCAAATGCGAGCAACGCAACAGAGGGGAGTAGACAGGATTGACAGGGTGGACAGGACGCCAAGAGGTGGCCGGTGTCCGGCCACCTCTCGGCCGTAGGGGCAGGGTCTCCCTGCCAGCCGCGCTAGCTCGCGGAGCTTCGCCCCTTCAGCGCCGAGGTCTAGCTCGGCGCGACAAGCGCGGCAAGGTTCCGTTCTCGCGCTAACCCCGGCCACACACGACCATCGCAGCCCTGGCCGACTACCGCGCCTGGTTCACGGCCAGGTGGGGCAGGAACAGGCTCGCCCGCGGCGCCGACCCCGTCGCCGTCGGCGTGGGCGTGCTGGTGGCGGTGGCGGTCGGCGTGGGCGTCGGCGTGGCGGTCTCGGCCGGGCCGATGAGCACAGCATGCTCGATGAGGTAGTCGAAGGCTGGGCCGTAGTCTGCGAAGTTCGCCCAAAACTGCTGGTGAACAGTGACCCATAGCTCGGCGCCAAGCTCGACCCGGCCAAAGCGCTCATCGAGGCGCGATTGTCGCGTCTTGGTGAAGAACCAGCCATACGGTTGGCCCCCGTCGCTCCCCCATACCCCCCATTGCTGGGCACCCCACCCGGCACGCGCGATGCCACCGATGGAACCCGGCTGTTGTTGCATCACGAACGGCGGTGGGGTCGGTGTCATGCCTGCTAGTGGTGGCCCAGGTGTGTTCGTTGGGGTGGGTGTCGGAACACACGCCGGGTCGCCATCCCACTGCTTAGGTCGGAACCCAAACTGCTCCAACGCCAGGTAGCGGCCGGTAGAGGGATGAGCCGCCAGGCCGAAGACCCCACCAGCCGTTTCCAGTAGCTCGCCCACCAGGGTACCATTGGCGGCCACTCGCTGTAGTGTGGTCTTGGCCTCTGCATCTGTCACCCGCAGTCGGCCCTCGTAGGTGTCCCAGGCCACCAGGTACTCGTGCCGCACCGGGTTGTAGACCACCCCAGTCGGCCGCTCGTACTTGTCGGTGGCCCGGATGGGGAAGGCGGTCCCCTGGGCCGTCCCCTCCTCCGTCAGCAGCAGGCCGACCACGTCCGAGTAGCGCGCCGCGCCGCCGTCGGCGTCGGACCACACCAGCAGGTACTGGTGGTCTACGTCGTTGTAGGCCAGCATCGGGTAGTAGGGGGTGGCGGACGGGGTGGTCAGGCGTACCGAGTCGCCGAGGGGCGCGCCCGCGCGGCTCACGCGGCGGCTGTAGAGGCCGGGGTAGGGTCCGCCCTGGGCCCAGACCAGCAGGTACTCGTGGGCGTGGCGATTGTAGACCAGGCGCAGGCCGCGCACGTCCTGGGGGGCCAGGTCGAGGGCGGCCAGGGGCAGGAGGTAGACGCCCTCGACAAGCGT
>JAHCIE010000273.1 GCA_026129385.1 Anaerolineae bacterium | reverse complement strand
CTGCAAGGCCGGGCCGAGGTCGGGGTCGTCGTAGGCCTCGTCGTAGATGGTCAGCAGCAGGTCGAAGGCGTACAGCAGGAAGTGGCCGCTGCCGCAGGCCGGGTCGAGCACGCGCAGCGAGCGCGGGTCGCGCTTCTCGCGTGGTCGGTGGTCGGTGGTCGGTCGTCGCACCAGGAAGCGACACTCCTCGGCCAGCCGCGTGTCGCCCTGGCGCATCTCCCACCACAGCCGCCCCAGGCTGTTATCGGTGAGGAAGGCGACGACGTAGCGCGGCGTGTAGAATTGATTGCGGAAGGCCAGCTCGTCGCTGGTGCGCGGCGCGGCCGAGGCCTTGCGCGCCTGGTCGCGCAGCTCCTTGGGCGTGAAGTACTGGTAGACCCAGCCGATGGTCTCGTCGTCGCGCCATGCGTCGGCCAGGGCGGGGTCGTTGAGGCGGGCCAGCACGTCGGCCAGGCAGGCGGGCGAGGGAAACAGGATGGAGGTCGGCAGGCTGCGGTCGAACAGGACGCCCAACGCCTGGGCCAGGTCGTCGAACAGCATCTCCAGGTACAGGCGGTAGCCGCCGTCGGGCTGGCCGCGCATCGCCTCCGGCGAGACCAGGGCGAATTGCTGGAAGCCCTTGGATAGCTGGCCCTGGCCGATGGCCGGCAGGATGAGGGCGCGGCTGGGGTCCTCCATGAGCTTGAGACCGGCCAGCCGGTTGAGGCAGGTGAACGCGCTCTCGCGGACGAAGCGGGCCAGCGCCTCGACGCGGCTCGCCCCGGCCGCCTGCTCGTGGGCCAGGGCGGCCTCGATGGCACGACGATCGGCGCGACCCACGGCGTCGAGGTGGGTCAGCCCGGCCAGTGGCTCGACGTGGCCGTCGGCGTGGACACCGTAGTGCCCCTCTAGCTGCAAGCGGAAGTCGGCCTCCAGCGCCTGGCGGCAGCGGACGACGGGCGGATAGAGCTTGTCGCGGAGGGCCTGGTCCATGCTGCCTCTAGGATCCGTCCACCAGCGCGCCGAGCTGGTGGACGCGGGCCGTCACCAACTCGTTGAGGGCCAGGCTGACGTGCTCGATGTTGTCGACCGCCTGCCGCGTCCAGGCGTAGGTGATGGGTTGCGCGTCGCCCCCCGGGTCCTCGGGTAGACGGTCGGCGCGGTGGACGATGTTATTGCGGCGCTTGACCGTGCCGTTGAGCGTGCGGGCCAGCTCATCGCGGTTTCGGTTCAGCTGGGCGGCGATGCTGTCCCACGGCTTGGCCAGGCCCAGCAGCGCGCCGACCACGTGGACGCCCCGCTCGCCGGTCAGGTACTGGAAGTCGATGAAGCGCACCATCTTGTCGGAGATGTACTCCGCGCCGTTGTCCTCGGCCAGCAGGCGCAGCGTGTCGTCGAGGCTGAAGCGGAACTCCTTGAAGTACTCCTTGCACGTCGCGTCCTCGCGGGGGAAGAAGTCGCGGCCGCGGGCGCGGATGACGGTCGGCATGTGCGCGCGCAGGAGGGACGGCAGGTACGTCTCCAGCGCCGTGCACGACGCCACAACCGACTGGCGCAGCAGGTGCTGCAAGGTCGTCTGGCGCAGCGTCGAGCGGTTCACCTGGGCGCGCTCGCGGACGAAGCCGAGGAACAGCTCATTGTAGATGAGCATGACGTCCTCGCCCGGCGAGGCGTGCAGGAGAGTGCGTAACGCGCCCACCATCTCGCCATCGGTCTGGATGCGATCATTGGCGTCGAGCAACTGGTAGACTTGCAGCATCAACTGCGCGGGACGCATGTTGTCGGCGAAAATCTGGGGCGGGCTGAGGGTGAGTCGTGGGCTGTCCATGGCGCTACTCCACCACTACTTTGACGCCCGTGGCGAGCAGCCGCACCAGGCTGTCGCGCAGGCGGGCCAGAAACTCGTCGACCTCCGTCTCGTCACTCAGAGTCAGGCCAACGCCCGCCACGTCCGCCACGCGCACGCGCTCGACCGTCTCTTCGGGGGTCGTCAGTTCCTGCACTTTGCGCAGCACGCTCGCCCGCAGGCCGTCCACGGCGGCGAGGTCCGACGCCATCTGGGCCAGGCTGGCCCGGCAGCGGCGGCAGACCAGGTCGCCGGCCGCCAGGTCGGGCGCGCCGAAGCCGGGAGCCTCGGGGTCATCGACGGGGCTGTCGAGGCGCTCGGTCAGCGGCCGCAGCGCCTGGTCGCGTAGCTCCTCAGGCACCGGGGTCCACTCCGGCCGGCCGCGCACGTCGTCCAGAGCGCGGGCGTAGGCCGCCGCGCGCGCGCGGTGCTGGTCCACGTAGCGGTCGTGGTAGGCGCGCTCGACCACCTGACTCGCCTGCGCCAGGTCAGGCGACACCGGGAAGTAGCTACCCGCCTCGAGGGCGTCGCGCAACTGGGCCGCCGCGTCGGCAACCGCCCCGTCGACGCCGTCGCGCTCCAGGGCGGGCCACAACTGCTGGGCGGCAGCGCGAACCCGCCGCAGCCGCGCCACGCCCTTGTCATCGGTGGCCTGGCGGATGTTCTTCACCTGCTCGCGCAGGACCTGGAAGCTCGCCCCCTCGCCCGCCAGCATATTGACCACGTCGTCCGACGCGCTGTTGACAATCGTCTCCAGGGTGCTCTGGTACTCCTGGAGCGTCCCATCGACGGGGACATCATAGGCGCGGGCGGTGGCGCGCACGGGCAACAGGCGCTCCATCTCCTGGCGCGCCAGGCGCTGGAAGGCCTGGGCGATCAGCGTCTCGTCCACGTCGACCTCCTCGCCCTCGATCTGCTCGTAGCGGCGCGCCGCCGTGACCAGGGTTTGCAGGTCGGGGGCCTTGCGCGGGGCGAAGGACGCCGCGCGGAAGGCGTTGGCGCCGCTGAACGGGGCGCGGGCCTGGGGGTCGACGTGATTGCGGAAACGGCGGCCCTGGTAGGTGACCTCGATGGCGCCCGCGCGCAGCAGTGTCGCCAGCACCAGTTGCAGCATGGCTGACTCCCAGCCGTAGCCGAGGCCACCGAAGTGGGTCTCTAGCGCCTTGCCGGTGACCTTGTTGCCGTAGCTGTGCTCGCGGGCCAGGTACTCGGCGACCTCCTTGATGATAGGCGCGTTGTGGTTGACCACATACTTGTCGCCCGCCTTCGCCACCAGGTCGAGGCCGTCGGGCGGGGCGTAGAACACCTTCGACAGCCCGTTGAGGTTGGCGGCGCGCAGCACCTCCTCCGCCTCGTTGCCCCTGAGGGGACGCGCGCCCATGTCGAGCTTGCCGTAGAGGTTGGGCATGGCGTAGTCGAAGAAGGCTTTCCAGCTCTCACCCAGGCTGTGGCCCAGGTCAGGGCCGGGCTTCGCCACGCCCTGGAAGAACCCATGACCCTGGGCCAGGGCGACCTCCAGCCCGTCGCGCAGCCGCTGTTCGTAGCTCGACTGGGCCCGCTTCTCCTGCTCCAGGCTCGTCGCCTCCTCCGGCTGAATCTTGTTCTGGGCGCGCAGCTGCTCGTACTCGCCGACCATGCGCCGCGAGCGGTACACCTCATCCACCAGGGCATCCAGGGGCGAGGTCATGGCCATCACCCATATCAACTCGTTCTCGTGGGCCAGGCTACGCGTGTCGCTGCGGGCCTCCTCGGCCACGCGGGTGAGGTCGCCGGGGTCATCGGCCAGGCGCAGGCTGACGGGGATGTGGGCCTCGCCCTTGAACAAGGGCCGACCGTCCCACGTCACGCCGACGCCGAAGGTTCTTGCCCGGCGGTGGTAGCGGCTCAGGGACGGCTCGGTAAACAGGCCCCGCAGGACTTCGGCGATAATCTCCTTGCGCTCGCGGGGGTTCGGGGCGAAGGTGTTGCGCCGCGTCGACCAGTTCTTCTCCTGCTGCGTGAGCAGCTTCCAGCCCGACTCCGTCTCGTGGATGAACTGGGCGTCGCGCAGCCGCACCAGGGCTTCCTGCACGTCGGGCAGCGGCGAGGCGGCGCCCAGCTCGTCGTACAGCAGCGCGGCCAGGTTGACGGCGGTGCGGGGCAGGTCGCGCACGTATTCCAGCAGCAGGATGGCTTTGGCGACGCGGCCGGGCCACGGCGTGTCGGGCCAGCGCTGCTGAATGTCGCCGATGTCGCGCTGACGCTCGCTGGGCAGATTGCCCTCGACCAGGTCGTAGATGCGGTCCAGGGTAACGAGCGCGCCGACAGGCCTGTCGGCCAGGCCGGTGCGCGGGCCGACGAGCATCTCGTAGGCCTGCTTGATGATGGTGCGATTGCTGCCGCCGATGTGGCGCGGCGCGTCCGAGCGCAGCAGGCGAATGCCCGACACGATGTCGATGGACAGGTCGATGAAGTGAGGCAGATAGGGGTAGTGCTCGATGAAGCGCGCCCGGTCGAGGTCGGCGCGGCGCGCCGTGCGCTCGAGCCTGGTGTGGGTCTGGAGCGGGGCAGCGTGCTGGTCGTAGACCTGCGCCAGGCTGCCCTCGGCCGACGGCCGCTTGACCAGCACGCGCTTTGTCGCGACCTCGCGGATGTCGGCGGGGGCCATGTCGACGCGGATGCGGAAGCGGTCTTGCAGCTTGGGCAGCTCGACGCGCTTGTCGTCGATGGCGGCCACCACCTCGTCCAGCTTCTCCTGGGACGTGACGATGACCCACACCGGCGCGACGGCCTGGCGCTTGAGCACGCGGTTCTTGCTCTGGACGCCAAACTGCTCGACGACGGCGCGCAGGCCCTCGATCTTGTCGACGCTGCGCGCCACGTACTGGCCGACCTCGTCGATGATGAACACGACGCCGTGGCCCGGTCGCCGCCGCGCCGCCAGGTCGAAGGTGCGCTCGACCACGGTCTCGATGGTGATGTCGGCCTCATGACGCTGCGTCACCGCCCACGCCTCGGGCGTCGGGTAGGTCTGGGGCGACATGGCGTGCAGGATGGCGCTGGCGCGGTTGATGCGCTGCGCCCCCTTGCGCACCCGCTGCCAGACGCGGTACTCGTCCACCGCCACCTGGCCCGCGATCGGCGTCGGGATGGGTGTCTCCGTGTCCACCGCGCCCGCCTCGCTGGCGAACAGGCGCGCCGCCGTCTGGACAAACTCGGCCAGTCGGCCTTCGCCCTCCATCTCGATCTCCAGCTCGGCGACGG
>JAHCIE010000272.1 GCA_026129385.1 Anaerolineae bacterium | reverse complement strand
GGGTTGTCCAGCTCATCGCGAATCACTTCCAGCAGTCGCGCCGCCGCCTCTTCCTTGCCCATCGGCGTCGTCAGGTCCAGGTCGGCCACCAGCGCGCTGAAGTAGTAGTCGGGCGCGGGCTTACTGGCCGCGACGCGCCGCTCCCACTCGGCGGGGTTTTGCTTGACCAGGTCATCGGGGTCCAGACCTGCGGGCAGAACCGAGATGCGCAACTCGACGGTGCGCTTCTCCACCGTGTTGAGACGCCCGCCGGGGCCGGGCATGCGCCGCTTCGCCGTCGCCACGGCGCGTGACGCCACCTGGAGGCCGCGCAGTGTCGCCGCGTTGCCCGCGCTGTCCGCATCCAGGGCCAGGACGAGGGTGGGCGCGTGGCGCGCGGCCAGGGCTACCTGATGCTCGGTCAGCGCCGTACCTAGCGAGGCGACCACGTTCTGGAAGCCGCGCTGGTGCAGACTCACCACATCCATGTAGCCCTCGACAACGATAGCCACACCGCTACGCCGAATGGCATCCTTCGCCAGGTCGAGGCCGTACAGGCAGTGCCCCTTGTCGAAGATGGGCGTCTGGGGCGAGTTAAGGTACTTGGGTGTCGCGTCGCCCAGGGTACGCCCGCCAAAGCCGATGATCCGGCCACGGTCGTCCCGGATCGGAAAGATCAGACGACCGCGAAATCGGTCATAGTATCCCCCCTCCCCCTCGCGGGCAATCGCCAGCCCGGCCGCCGCCACGTCGTCGGCGCGGAAGCCCCGACCCTCCAGCGCTATCAGCAGCGCGTCCCAACTATCCAGCGCGTAGCCCAGTTGGAAGCGGTCACGCGCGGCATCGTCCACCTGGCGGCGTTCCAGGTAGGCGCGGGCCGCGCCCGCCGCCGGTGAATTGAGCAGGTGGTTGTAAAAGAGTTGCGCCGCCGCGGCATGAATGTCGACCATCCGCTGCCGCGCCTCGTCCTCCGCCTGATCCGCGCTCGTGCGCGGGCGGACATCCACCCCGGCCCGCTCGCCGAGCAGGCGCAGCGACTCCGGAAAGTCCACATTCTCGACGCGCTGGATGAACGAAAAGATGTCGCCGCCTGTCCCGCACGCGCCGAAGCAATGCCATGTCTGGCGATCCGGGTTGACGACGAACGATGGCGTCTTCTCACTATGGAACGGGCACAGCCCCTTGTAGGTACGCCCCGCCTTCTTTAGCGGGACGTAGGCCCCGACCACATCCACGATGTCGAGTCGCGCCTTGATCTCGTCGACAACACTCATATGTCGCCACCAGTCATCAGCGAGTAGCCACCAGGGGCGGATGGAGAGGAACGCGAGGGGCGACAACTTGATGCTACAAGGCGTGGAGGCATGCGACAGCGGGTTCTTCCAGAAGCGATTCGCCGAGGCAGCACGACAGGCGCGGGTGGTCCGATAAGCCTCGAAAGTTTAGCACGTTCTCATGCGGCATGCAAAAGCGCAACCGATAGGGCCAGGGCGCGCCTCTCAACCACCCCAATCGGCCTGACGGGTTTCGGAAACCCGTCAGGCCCGGCTCCTCGCGTTGCCCTCCTGCGATCCGCGCATCACCAGGCTGTCAAATCTGGCCGCCGCCCTGCCCACGGCCGCGCTTTCTCCAACTGCCCGGCGAGGCGGAACAAGGTCGCCTCGTCGCCGAAACGGCCTACGAACTGCATGCCGATGGGCAGGCCGGCCGCGTTCCAGTGGAGCGGGACGGACATGGCAGGCTGGCCGGTGACGTTGAACAGCGGCGTATAGGGGATGAACTCGAAGGTCTGCTTCGCCAGGGGCTTGATCACGCCCAGGGCATTCAGCAGCGCGCCCGCATTAGTACGCCCCACCGCCTGTAGGGCACGACGTTGGGCGGGCGTCGGCTGCAACGCGCCGATGACAGGCGGCGGCGCACCCAGAGTCGGTGTGAGTAACACATCGAAACGTTCGAAGAAGCGCGCCACCTCGCGGCTGTCGAGCTGTAGCTGGCGCCGCGCGCTGGCGTAGGCAGACGCACTCATGGCGCGGCCCAGCATTCCCAACGCCCACGTGGACGGCTCGAAGTCGGCGGCCGCCGGCTTGCGGTCCAGGATGCGGCCCACGGTCTGAATCTCCGACGCCGTCTCGGCAGCGATGATCGTCATGAACGCGATGGCCTCCGCCTCACCATCGATGGCGGGCACAGCCTCAACCAGATCGTGGCCCAGGCTTTGCAGCAGGCGCAGCGTGGTCTCCAACCCGGCCACGTTGTCGGGGTGGACGCGCCCGCCCCATAGCGGCCGGGTCGTGAAGGCGATGCGGAGCCGACCGGGCGGCGTGGCCACCTCGGCGAGGAAGGGCCGCGCCTGGGGCGGGCAGGCGTAGGGCGCGCCCACCTCCGCCCCGCTGATGGCGTCGAGCATGGCCGCGCTGTCGCGCACCGAGCGCGTGACGACATGCTCGATGGCGAAGCCGCTCCACACCTCGCCCATGTCGGGGCCAGTCGGCGTGCGGCCGCGCGTCGGCTTGAGGCCGAACACCCCGCAGCACGCGGCCGGGATACGAATCGACCCCCCACCGTCGCCGCCACTGGCCACAGGCACGATGCCCGCCGCCACCGCCGCCGCTGAGCCGCCGCTGGATCCGCCCGCCGTGCGTCGCAGGTCCCACGGGTTGCGGGTGGGGCCAAAAGCCTCCGGCTCGGTGAAGGGGGTCAGGCCGAACTCCGGCGTGTTGGTCTTGCCAAAGATGACGACCCCCGACGCCTTGAAGCGGCGCACCAGTTCGCTATCGTGGGGCCAGGCGACGCCGCGCAGCGTCTTCGTGCCGTGGCTCGTCGGGTGGCCGGCGACGGTGGAGAGCAGGTCCTTGAGCAGGAACGGCACGCCTGCGAAAGGGCCATCGGGCAGCGGTCTGGCGGCCGCCCCGCGAGCCGACTCATCCATGCGGTAGATGATGGCGTTGAGGGCCGGGTTGAGGCGGTCGGCGCGGGCGATGGCCGCTTCAAGCAGCTCGGCCGGCGTCACCTGCCGCGTGCGTACCAGCTCGGCCAGGCCCAGCGCGTCGTAGGCGTCGTAGTCGGGGAAGGGGGACATATGCGAGCTACCTCCACGGGAGCTAGCGCAAGTATAGGGCCTGTCCTGCCGGCCGCCAAGCAAAACGAGTCCATCATGCCAGCGCTGTCCACGTCTCCCGCGTCTGGGCTTCACGTTTTGGGGGTGGCCGTCGTATAATGCGGCTGTATCGCACAGGCGCACGGAGGAGGATGCAGCATGGAACACGCGCTGGGAACCGTGGAACGGCCGCTACGGGTCGCCATCATCGGGGCGGGGCCGGCCGGCTTCTATGCCGCCGAGGCGCTGCTGAAGCAGCCGACCCTGACCGTCAGCATCGACATCTTCAACCACTTCCCCTACCCGTATGGTCTGGTCCGCGACGGCGTTGCCCCCGATCACCAGTCCATCAAGGCCGTCACCCGCGTCTACGACAAGCTTCTGCAAGACCCGCGGGTGCGCTACTTTGGTAACGTGACGTTTGGCGCTGACGTGACGCGCGACGAGATACTGCGCCTGTACGATCAGGTCGTGTACGCCGTCGGCGCCCAGTCCGACCGCCACATGGACATCCCCGGCGAGGACCTGGACGGCAGCTTCCCGGCCACCATCTTCGTCGGCTGGTACAACGGCCACCCCGACTATGCCGACCTCGATTTCGACCTGTCCGGCGAGCGCGCCGTCGTCGTCGGCGTGGGCAACGTGGCCGTGGACGTGGCGCGCATCCTGGTACGCGACCCCGACGAACTGGCGGCGACGGACATCAGCGATGTGGCCCTGGAACGACTGCGCCACAGCCAGATTCGGGAGGTGGTGATTCTGGGGCGGCGCGGGCCAGCGCAGGCCGCCTTCACCAGCCAGGAGCTGAAGGAGTTCGGCGAGTTGAAAGGCGTCAACGTGGTCATCGACCCGGCCGACCTGGAGCTGGACCCCGACAGCCAGGAGGCGCTGGCCATCGACAAAGTGGCCGCACGCAACATGGAGCTGCTGCGGGGCTACGCGGCGCGCACCGACCACAGCCGGCCGCGCACCCTGCGCATCCGCTTCCTGGTCTCGCCGGTCGAACTGATTGACGACCACGTGGGCAGCGTCAAAGCCGTCCGCATCGAGCGCAACCGCCTGGAGAAGAACCGCCAGGGCAAGCTCCTCTCGCGGGGCATCGGCGAGTACGAGGTGCTGCCCGCGACGCTGGTGCTGCGTTCGGTGGGCTACCGCAGCGTGCCTCTCAAGGGCGTGCCTTTCGACCAGACCACCTACACCATCATGAACATCGGCGGGCGCGTGGTGGACCCCCACGACACGGAGCCGCTACCCGGCGAGTACGTCGTCGGTTGGGCCAAGCGCGGCCCCAACGGCATCATCGGGACCAATAAGCCCGACGCCGTCGCCACCGTCCAGGCCATGCTGGCCGACGCGCCCACCCTGCTGGGCGTCTCCGCCGAGAGCCGCGACCCGGCGCGGGTGGACGCCCTGCTGCGCGCGAAAGGCATCGACTACGTGAGCTTCGAGGACTGGCAGGTGCTCGACCGTCACGAGACCGAGCAAGGCACGAAGGCAGGCCGGCCGCGCGTCAAGGTCACCAGCGTGGCCGAGATGCTCAAGGTGATTCGGGGGAAGAAGGCAACATAGCGGCAGCGGTTGACGGGGGCGGCGAAGCGCGTATGCCTTGCTGCTATCAAGTCAACCTGACAGACCGCTACCCAATGGTGGCGAGGAGAGGCCAGGCATGCAAGCCATCAAGCTGCTGGCGGTGGTGGCGTGGGCAGGTCGGGACGGTGGTTGAGGTACTCGACCAGGGTCGCGCCCTTGAGGTCGAGTTTAGCGACCGTGAAGGTCATATCGGCGAGTCGCTCGGCTTACGTCCCGACCAGATCATCGTGCGGCGCGACGAGCCGATGTCTGCGCCCGGATAGTCGAAGGTCACAAGCAGGCGCGCAAGCCGCCCGACCAGGGTCATTGCCCCGGTCGGGCGGCTTCGCGTCCGTGAGACGCACCGGCTACGGTGACTTGGGGACCGGCGTCGACGTGACGTACTCGATGGGGATGGAGCGG
>JAHCIE010000271.1 GCA_026129385.1 Anaerolineae bacterium | reverse complement strand
CCCCACGTGGGCGTGGTTGGCTTCGCTCTTGGCGATGTCGTGCAGCCACGCCGCTGCCTCGGCGACCTCGGCGTCCGCGCCGGTCTCGGCGGCCAGCCAGCGCGCCAGCGATACCACGGCCTGGACATGCTCCCAGCGGTAATTGAAGCGTCCCTCGCCGCGCAGCCGGCCCTCGATGTGGGCCGCGCCGCGCGCTACGGCCTGGACGATGGGCCGCCACTCGCGCGGGTGGGGCGTCGCACTTGCGGGGCTGGACGAGGAGGTCATGCCCGGCTCTCCGGCCGTCGCAGCACCCACACCTGCTCGTCGCCCTCGCTTTCGAAGGGGCGGCCGTCGAAGCCGCCGTAGAGCGCCTCCGTTGTAAAGCCCGCGCGGGCGAAGAGATGCTCGGCCTCATAGCGATAGATCCAGCGCAGCATCAGATGGCGGTGAACGCGCTCGACCAACCGACCGTCAGCGTCGAGCCGGTCGTAGATGAACTCGGCGTCTAGAATCTGGCGGAGGGGGTCGTAGCGGGGCGCGGCCCACTGGACGACGCGCGCGCCATCGAGCAGCGGCGTGACGCGCTCGATGAAGGGCGTCGTGGCGCGGGCCGTCGTGCGGGCGGCGATGAGGTCCAGCCGGGGGTCGAAGAAGGCCAGGGCCAGGCGACCGCCGGGGCGCAGGCTGCGCCAGATGGCGGCCAGCGCGCTGAGCTGGTCCTCGACGGTCAGCATGTGCAGGAAGGCGCGGAAGGGGATGTAGACCAGACCGAAGCGCGCCTCGCCCAGGTCGAAGCTACGCATGTCGCCCTCGACCAGGCTGATGCGCGCCTGGACATCCGGCGGCAGGCCCGCGACCTTCTCCCGCGCCACGGCCAGCATGGCGGGGGAGGCATCCAGCCCGACGATCTCGACGCCGGCCGCCGCGACAGGAATGAGAACACGCCCCGTCCCCGCGCCTAGCTCCAGGACCGGCCCGCCCGCCTCGGTCGCCAGGTCGCGGTAGAAGGGGATGTCCTCCACCAACTCATCGTACTCGAAGTCGTAGACGGCGGCGAAGGCGTCGTACTCTGAGGGTGGGGCCGAGTCGGCCGTCGCGCGGGGCGGCTTGCCGACGAAGCTCGGCCCACGGCGGGGCCGGCGGGTCAGGCGGGTCACAGCAGCCCCAGGGTCTCGTCGAGACCGGCGATGAGGTTCATGTTCTGGACGGCGACGCCCGACGCGCCGCGTATCAGGTTGTCCATGCTGACGACGATGATGGCGTTGCCGCGCTCATCGATGGCGGTGGTCGAGAAGAACATCATGTTAGAGCCGACGGCGTGGCGCAGGGTCGCCAGCTTGCCGACGGGCAGGACGCGCATGAACGGCTCGTCGGCGAAGGTGTCGCGGTAGACGGCGTTCAGTTGCTCACTGGTGAGGGGCTGATTGAGGCGGACGTACAGGGTGGTCAGGATGCCGGTGTTGACGGGCAGCAGGTGGGGCGTGAAGGTGACGGTGAAGGGCTTGCAGGCTACCTCGCTCAGCGCCTGCTCCATCTCCGGCACGTGGCGGTGGGCGTGGCCGATGTTGTAGGGCGACAGGTTGTCGTGGGCCTCGACGAAGTGGGTGGTGAGGGTCGCCTTGCGGCCCGCGCCCGACACGCCCGACTTGGCGTCGGCGATGGCGTAGTCCTCGCTGAGCAGGCCACACCTGACCAGGGGATACAGGCCGAGGATGATCGTCTGCGGGTAGCAACCTGGGTTGGCGACCAACCGCGTCTGGCGAATCTCATCGCGGTACAGCTCCGGCAGGCCGTAGACGGCTGCCTTGAGCAGGTCAGTGGCGGTGTGCGCGGTCTTGTACCAGCGCGCGTAGGCCTGGGGGTCGCGCAGGCGGAAGTCGGCCGACAGGTCCACGACCTTGACGCCCGCCTCGTAGGCGTGCTGCACGGCGGGAATGGATGCGCCGTGGGGCAGAGCCAGGAAGACGGCATCCACCTGGTCCAGCGGCGCCTGCTCGGTCGACACGAGAAGGTCGTCCCAGGCGACGGGGAAGATGTCGGCCATCGTCTGGCCTGCCGAGTTCTCGCTGGTCAGGAAGCCGATGGTCATGGCCGGGTGACGCTTGAGAATGCGCACCAGTTCCAGGCCCGTATAGCCCGATGCGCCGTAGATACCCACACGTAGCATATAGTTCTCCCAACAAAAGGCTCCCAGACGTGGGTCTGGGAGCCGTCAAAAGTCGCGGTCGTAGAAAAGACCTCGTAACGTCAGCCAGACCCACACGCGCGTGCCCCGCGCGGCGTACGCGAGCGGGGACGGACGACCAGGCCGTAGACCAAAGTTACGAGGTGGAGCACGACGTCCTCGAAGTTCACGAATCAACTATGCGTAATATACCATAAATGGCGGTCGATTGTCAAAGAAATGGGGGCCGAATCGTTCTTCGGCGCGAAACTCAGCTGGCCTGAATTCGCTTGCCTGGCAAAGACAAATCTCCTCAAATTGCCCCTTGACAACATATAATAGATAATATATAATCTATGGTATCCCCGTGTCCCCCACCCCTTGGAGAACCGTCATGAATGCGGCGCTGGCCCCTTCCGCTTATCGCACCAAGCAAGCCGTAGTCTATGACCGCCTTCGCGACGCGATCCTCAGCGGCGAGCTGGCGGCCGGCGAGCGCCTCATCATCAACGACCTTGCCGAGGATTTGCACGTCAGCCCTAGCCCCATCCGCGAGGCCATCCAGCAGATGCAGGCCGAAGGTCTGGTCACGCTCATCCCCCATGTCGGCGCGGTGGTCTCCCCCGTCTCCTCGCATCAGATCTATGAGGTCTTCACCCTGCTCGAAGGGCTGGAGATTGTCGGCAACTGTATCGCCGCCGAGCGCATGACAGCCCAGGACGAGGCTGACCTGCGAGCCATCCTGCGCGAGATGGACACGGCCATCGCAACGGACGACACGCCCCGCTGGACCACTCTCAACCGCGATTTCCACATGCGCGTGTGCCAGGTGGCCGACATGCCCATGCTGACCGAGTTCACGGGCAAGGTCTTCGATCGCTGGCAGCGCGTGCGGCTCACCTTCATTCCCCAGGTTCCGGCCATCCATTTTCAGGAAACCCAGGTCGAGCATGAGGCCATCCTCAATGCGATGGTGGCCCGGGAGTATACTCACCTGGACGCGCTGACGCGCGAGCACAACCGCCGAGCGCTCGCCCGCTACAGCGCCGTGCTAGACGCTCCACCTTCGTCCCACTAACCGCCGTATCGTCAACCCTTACTATGGAGGAACCATGAGAACGAGGACGTTCGCAACCTTGCTAGGTCTACTGGCCGTCATCAGCCTGTGGGCTACGGCTTGTGGCGGTGGCGCGGCCGCGCCGGCCGCCCCGGCCCAGTCCGGAGCCGCCGCGCCCACCGCTGCTCAGGCTGCCAAGGCGGGCGCGGCCGCCGCTGGCGAGCCAGTCGATCTGCGCATCGCCTGGTGGGGGTCGCAGGACCGCCACGACCGCACCATCAAGGCCATCGAACTGTTCCAGCAGAAGCACCCCAACATCAAGGTGACCTATGAGTTCGCCGGTTGGAACGACTACTGGACCAAGATGACGACCCAGGCCGCTGGCAACAGCCTACCGGACGTCATGCAGCAGGACTATGCCTACATTAACGAGTGGTACACCCGTGGCCTGCTCAGCGCTCTGGATGACCAGGTCAAGGCGGGCACCCTCAACCTGTCGGACGTGGACGAATCCTACCTGACGGGCGGGCGCATCAAGGATAAGCTGGTTGCCGTCAACCTCGGCGCCAATACCCAGAATATTGCGATTGATGCGGATGCCTTCAAGAAGGCTGGCATCGAGGTTCCCGCTGATACCTGGACGTGGGCCGACTTCGAGAAGACCGCCACCGCCCTGCACGACAAGCTCGGCATCTGGGGCATCGGCGACGACCTGACCAACGACCAGAACTGGAAGAACATCTACTTCACCCTGGGCAAGTGGGCCTACAACGCCGACGGCACGGCCCTCGGCTACACCGACGACAAGCCCCTGGTCGACTTCCTGAGCCTGGCCCAGCGACTGGTGAAGAGCGGCGCCGCGCCCGAACGCGCCGAGGAGATCGCCCAGTTCCGCGACAAGAGCGTGGAGCAAAAGCCTGGCGCTATTGGCAAGGCCGCCATGGATTACTTCAACAGCAACCAGTTGGTCGCTTACTGGAAGGCCGCGGGCGACAATCGCAACTTCAAGTTGCTGCCCATCCCCCGCGCCGAGGGCGGCAAGTCCGCCAACTACATCAAGCCGTCCCAGTTCTTCAGCGTCACGTCCCAGTCGAAGCATCCCGCCGAAGCCGCGATGTTCATCGACTTCATCACCAACGACATCGACGCCAACAAGATTCTGCAGGGCGAGCGGGGTGTGCCCATCGCGGCCAAGGTGCGCGCGGCCCTCAAGCCGACGTTGACCAAAGCGCAGGCCGAGACCTTTGACTTCGTCGACCGCGTCGGGAAGACCGCCCAGCCTATCCCGCCACCCGACCCCAAGGGACACGCGGACATCGTCAAGAATGTGTGGACGCCTCAGGTAGCGGATCCCGTCATGTTCGGCAAGATCACGCCGCAGGCGGGTGCGGAGCTTCTCCGCAAGGAAGCCACCACCATTCTCTCCGCCAACAAGTAGGCTAAGCCACACCAGGGTAGGAAGGAGCCGATATGGCCAGCGTGACGGATCCGTCGGTCACCGGTACGACCACGGCAGCGCCCCAAACCGCGACCCGCGCGACGCGCAAAGCGCAGCGTGGCCTTGACTACGACAACCGGGCGGGCTATCTGTTCATCTCGCCCTGGCTCATCGGCTTCTTTCTCTTCACCCTGATCCCGATGGTGGCGTCGCTGTACTTCGCCTTCACGGACTACAGCCTGCTGAGTCCGCCTAAGTGGGTCGGCCTGGCGAACTTCCAGCGCATGTTCTTCGAGGACCCGCGCTACTGGAAGTCCGTCCAGGCGACCCTGTACTACGTGTTCGTCGCCGTTCCCCTGCGTCTCATGTTCGCCCTCTCCGTGGCGATGCTCCTCAACACGCCACGGAGAGGGGTGGCGACTTATCGCGCCATGTACTA
>JAHCIE010000270.1 GCA_026129385.1 Anaerolineae bacterium | reverse complement strand
GGGCCACCTCGGCGGCGACGGGCACGCCGCCCCGTGGCAGGCCCAGCACCACGACATCGGGCCGCCCCGCGTAGGCGGCGAGGGCCTCCGCCAGCCGGCGCCCGGCGCCCAACCGATTCGCGAACCGCATGCCCGCCCTCCTTCTCCTGCCGTCACCGTGTCCCTATGCTCCCTATTGTACATCGTTCGCCACCGCGCTGAACAACGACTTTCGGCTGCGACGCACCGAGCTAAACCTCGGCGCTGAGTGGGCGAAGCCCGCCGGGCTGCGGACCAGCCCCAGCGGGGCTTGGCACGGCTAGCGCGGCGGCTGGGCGGCACCCTACGCCAGCCAGACGGCCGACGCCTATCACCTCTTTTCGCGCCTTCCATGTCTTTCGTGGTCACTGCGGGCCTACCCCGCCCCCGCCTTCGGCTGGCGCGACGCCAATGGCGTCGTCGCCGCCTCGCGCGGGAACAGGTCGGCCGCGAACAGGATGCTCGCCGGCCCTACGCCGGCCATCACCTCTCGCCAGCCCCAGGCCCCTCGCACCCGTCGTGCCAGGGCCGCTTTACCCCCCGCGCCCTCGGCCCTATAATTGACGCATGTCTTCCCCATCGGCCGCCACCGCCAACCTCCCCCTGCACCACGGGGCCTGCCCGCCGTGGCTGTTCGCGCGGATGCGCGTCCTGGCCCGCGAGATTGCCCGCGCCGTGGTCGAGGCAGAGGGAACCAGCGGCTTCCTGGCTCGCCTGGCTCACCCCTACTGGTTCCAGAGCTTCGGCGCGGTCCTCGGCTTCGACTGGCACTCCAGCGGCGTCACCACCGTCGTGTGCGGCGCGCTCAAGGACGGCCTCAAGGACGGTGCGGACGACGACCTCGGCCTGTGGGTGGCGGGCGGCAAGGGCCGCGCCTCGCGCCAGACCCCCGCCGAGCTGCTGGCCCTGGCGAGCCAGCTGACCGTCGACCCGGCGACCCTGGCCGACACCAGCCGCCTGGTCGCCAGAATCGACAACAACGCCGTCCAGGACGGCTACACCCTCTACCACCACGTCTTCGTCGTCGACCGCGCCGGCCGCTGGACGGTCGTCCAGCAGGGCATGAACGAGGCTACCGCCTGGGCGCGGCGCTACCACTGGCTCAGCGAGACGGTCACCCGCTTCGACGACGAACCCCACGCCGCCGTATGCGCCGTCGCGACCGGCGCGCCCCTCAACCTGGTGGCCCACGAGGGCGACGCCAACCGCGCGGCAATGCTGACATTGAGCGCGGAGAACCCCGACCGGCTCGTCCAGGAAGTTCTCAAGGCGCAGAGCATGACCCTGCCCGCCCACCACGAGGTCCAGGTAGGCGACATCGCGGCCGGCAGACTGTACAAGACCCTGGTGTCCACCTACGACAACCCGCCCGCCGACTTCGTGGCCCTACTGGGCCGCCCCGGCGTCGGGGCCAAGACCCTGCGCGCCCTGGCCCTGCTCGGCGAGTTGCTGTACGGCGCGCCGCCGTCCTTCCGCGACCCGGCCCGCTTCTCCTTCGCCCACGGCGGCAAGGACGGTACGCCCTTCCCCGTCAGCCAGACCGAGTACGACCGCACCATCGGCTACCTGGAGCGCGCCGTGCGCCATGCGCGGCTGGGCGAGCGCGAACGCCTCGACGCGCTACGCCGTCTCACGGCCTGGGTCGACATCCAGGCCCACCCCAGTCCCGCCCCCCCGTCCGCTGCGCCCCTACCCGTCGCCGCCGCGCCGGGGCCGGGCCGCCCCGTGCAACTGGGCCTGGGCGCGGAGTTCTGGACACCGGGCCACTGAGCCAGGAGAGGCCTGCTTGGGGACGCTCTACGTCGTCGCGACACCCATCGGCAATCTAGAGGACATGACCCTGCGCGCCGTGCGCATCCTGCGCGAGGCGCGCCTGATCGCCGCCGAGGACACCCGCACCACCCGCAAGCTCCTGACCCACTTCGACATCCACACCCCGCTGACCAGCTACCACGAGTACACCGACCCCGCCAAGATCGCCCACCTGGTCGACCGCCTGGCCGAGGGCGACATCGCCCTGGTATCCGAGGCGGGCATGCCCGCCATCTCCGACCCCGGCGCGCCCCTCGTTCAGGCGGCCATCGCGGCGGGCTACCCCGTCGTGCCCGTGCCGGGGCCGTCGGCCATCCTGGCCGCCCTGGCCGTGTCCGGCCTGCCCACTGCCACCTTCCTGTACCTGGGCTTCCTGCCGCGCCGCCCCGCCGACCGTCGCGCCGCCCTGGCCGCCGTTGCCGCCCTGCCCCACACCCTGGTCCTGTTCGAGAGTCCCCACCGCCTACGCGACGCGCTGGACGACCTCCTAACCGTACTGGGCGACCGCCCCGTCGCCCTCGCCCGCGAGTTGACCAAGCTCCACGAGGAGGTCTGGCGCGGGACATTGGCCCAGGCCATCGCCCGCTACACCGAGCAGGAGCCACGCGGCGAGTTCACCCTGGTCATCGGCGGCGCGCCACCGCAGGACACGACGTGGGACGAGCAGCGCGTGCGGGCCGCTGTGACCGAGGCCGTCGCCGCCGGACGGCGTAGCAAGGAGACCGCCCGCGCCATCGCCCAGCAGGCGGGCTGGACCCCCAAAGCCGTATACCAGATGCTACTGGACCAAGACTGATACGACACGCAGGAGAGACGCATGGCCGACCTGACCATCCTCGATACCCCCTCGACCTACGAGCAGCGTGACCCCGGCGAGATGCTGCGCCACATCCAGGCCCTCGGCGCGCAGACCCGCGATGCCTTCAAGGCGGCCAGCGCCCTCGACCTGCCCGCCGCCTATCGCGACGCCACGGCCATCGTCGTCACTGGCATGGGCGGCTCGGCCATCGGCGGCGCGCTCCTGGCGGGCCTGGCCGAGCCGGTCGCGCGCGTCCCTATCATCGTTTCGCGGAGCCACAGCCTGCCCGCCTTCGTCGACGAGCACACCCTGGTCATCGCGTCGAGCTACAGCGGCGCGACGGAGGAGACACTCAGCGCCTTCGATGACGCCCACCGCCACGGCGCGCGCCTCGTCGCCGTGACCACGGGCGGCGCGCTGGCCGAGCGGGCCGAGACCCTCGGCGTCCCCCTCTACCAGTTCACCTACGTCTCCCAGCCCCGCGCGGCCGTCGGCTTCTCCTTCGGCGCGCTGCTGGGCCTGCTGAGCCAGCTTGACGTCATCCCCGACCCCTCGACCGATCTCAAGGAGGCCGAGGCGCTCCTGGCAGGCCACATGACCCAGATCGGCCCGGGCGTGCCGACGACCCGCAACCCGGCCAAGCGTCTGGCCGCCGAATTCATGGGCGACATCCCCGTCATCTACGGCGCGGAGCACCTGGCCGCCGTCGCCCGCCGCTGGAAGACCCAGCTCAACGAGAACAGCAAAAACTGGGCAGCCTGGGACACCCTGCCCGAAGCCGCCCACAACGCCATCGCCGGCTACGGCCACCCCTACATCGCGCCCGAAGACATGTTCGTCGTCATCCTCGACTCCCGGCTATACGACCCGCGCGTGCGCGCCGCTATCCCACCCATCCTCGACCTGCTCGCCCAGGCCAACGTCGCCGAGATCACCGTCACGGCGCGCGGCGCGAGTCGCCTGGCCCAGGCCATCGCCCTGACCCAGTTCGGCGACTACGTGAGCTACTATCTGGCCCTGCTCAACGAGGTCGACCCCACCCCCACCCCGGCGATCAGCTTCCTCAAGTCGCGCCTGGGCGCCGCGTGAGAGCCAGCGTCGGGTAGCAGTCGGGCGACCGGAGGTTGACACCGGTCGCGAACCGGCTTATACTAGGGCCACAAGCAACGGCCGCCCCATTGACGACCGCCGCATTTGGTTCAACCCCATGGAGGACTGAATCGGCCTATGATTGTGACATTTGAGCGCGAGGCTTCCGTCCGCTCACCTTGAGGAGCATCCCGGACCCCTGGGTCCCGGATGCTCTTTGTGCGTTTCTGGCCCCGTGCTGGCTTTCCATATCCACCGCCGCCCACCCCAGGGGCGGTACAGACCCATCGAGGAGGATGTAATGGATAGTGGGATCATCGGGAAGATCGAGAAGGCTCGTCGCTATGCCGAGGAGCCGACTCGCATCGTCTTCAGCGCCTTCCAGTGTACCGTGCAGGGCGACAATCGCCCCCACACCGTATCCTACGACAAGGCGCAGTGGTCCTGCGACTGCGACTACTTTGTGACTCACGGCTACTGTTCGCACACGATGGCGATGGAGCGCGTCTTAGGCGTCATGTTGCCGCCCGAGTGGCGCGAGGATCCCGTCCCGGCGTAAGTCTGCCAACTCTATACTGAAACACCGTGGGGGTTCCAGGCCGTGCCCGGAACCCCCACCCCGTTACCGCCCCTTATTATTTCACCCCGCTTAATCTCCTCCTTTGTCGGCATGAACTTAAGAATCCACCTGTGTAGGGCGCGTCAGGTCATTGACACGCCCTCTGCCCACGTTATAATCGACCATGCGATCCCTGCGGCCATCCCGCCGCTCTCACCGCACCGTTTTTTCGCTCAGGAGGCAGGAGGAGTCTGTGATCTATCGTTTCGCCCTTGTCGTGTTTGGCATGCTCGTCCTCGCGGCTTGTTCGACCGCGCCCGCCGCCAGCCCGGCGGTCACCGCACCCGCCGCCGCCGTCAAGACCACTGCCGCCGACCTGAGTGGCATCAAGACCTACACCGCACAGCGCGCCACAGCCCTCAAGGCCGCGACCACCCGCCTCAAGACGGCCGCCGACCACTACTACGACCTGGCGAAAGCCGCAAACTTCGACTACGCCGCCCTGTGGAAGAGCCAGGCGCCTGAGGTGACCAGGACCATCGAAGAGGCCCGCGCCGCCTGGGTTGCCGCCTCCCCCCTCTACGAGCAGATGGAGGGCATCGTCGCCGGCGTCGAGAGCCTCGCCGACTACGATGTCAGCCTGGACTCCGGCGCGAGCGCGGAGGAGGGTGGCGACAAGGTCGTGTCCTTCGACCTCACGCTGCCCAACGGCAAGACAATCGTGAAGCCCGGCAACCTTTTCGGTGTCACGGAGAGTACCCTGTGGGGAACCTTCGACGCCTTCACGGTCAAGGCTGTCCATC
>JAHCIE010000027.1 GCA_026129385.1 Anaerolineae bacterium | reverse complement strand
ACCAACCACCGGACTAACCGCTGCAACATTCACAACCCTCAAGGGTGTCCAGGCAAAAAAGACGGCCCACGCGCTCGACGTTGGGCCGGGCCAGATGATAGAAGTGGGCGGGCAGACGGTCAGGTCTACAGTGTCCCCACCCCCTGGCATCCTCTAGTTTGAGACGCGCTGCGTCATATTCTTACCGCCCCGCGCCTGCCGCAGCCGCTCAACGCTCTCGGCCGGCACGCCCGTGCTGCCCAGCGGCGCGCCCATGTCGGGGCCGTGGAAGTCGCTGCCGCCGGCCGGGACCAGGTCGAAGCGGCGGGCCAGGGCCAGCAGCCGCTGGACGGTGTCCACCGCGTAGGTTCCGTAGTAGACGTCCATTCCCACCAGGCCCGCCGCTTTCAGGCGCGGCAATAGCTCTTCCAGGCGAAACGGGTCGAGGTGCTGGGCGTGGGATGGAATCGGGTGAGCCATGACGGGCACGCCGCCGTAGGCGCGGATGAACTGGACAGCTTCCAGGGCCGTCAGACGGGTGCGCGGTTCGTAGGCCGGACGTCCGTAGCCGATGTAGAGGTCAAAGGCTTCGTTGATTGACCCCACATGGCCGGCTTCGACCATCGCCCGCGCCACGTGGGGACGCCCCACCGCGCCCTGCGCCAGTTCGCGCACCCGTTCCCAGCGCACGGGCCGCCCCAGCCGGTTCAGCTTCTCGACCATACGCTGGCCGCGCGTCTCGCGGGCGTCGCGCAGTTCGGCCAGCCGGTCCTGGAACTGCCCCGGCTCGGTGGGCGCCCAGTAGCCCAGCACGTCCAGGCTGCTATCCTGGTAGTCCGTGTTGATCTCGATGCCGGGGATGAACTCGACGCCCGCGCGGTCGGCAGCCGCCTGGGCTTCGGCCACGCCGTCCGTCGTGTCGTGGTCGGTGAGGGCCAGGACGCGGACGCCGAGGGCCGCCGCGTGCTTCACTAGGTCGGCCGGCGACAGGACGCCATCGGAGGCGGTGCTGTGGGTGTGCAGGTCAATCAATTTACTCATGGGTTACTGTAATCATCCGCTCCGTCCTGGATTCTGGCTCCAAATCTTCAATGGATACACTATCCAGGTAGAGCGTGTCGGGACAGAAGTCCTGTCCCCCCGACCATTGAACGCTGCCCAGCACAGACCTGACACTCATGAAGCGGGCCATATCCTGCAACTCGCGAAAGAAGCCCTTGTCGAGATAGGGCTTCACATCGAACACTCTCGTTTCACCGTTCGTGAATGTCAAGACGAGGGTATAGTCGGAATTGGGCGTTACCGTCACGACTCTAGGGTTTCTCATATACCCATCCCTACTTCAAAGGCTCAATCTTGAATACAGCTTCGCCTTGGCTGGCAAGCTGCCAGTTAGCCATCAGTTCTTCCTGGTGAATCTCAATCCAGGCTTCGACCAGCTTCCGCTTATTCGGCTTGATCTCACCCTCCAGGAGTTCACCGCCGGGGATGCTAAACACCGCTTCCTGCTCTTGATACCGGATATGAATGTGAGGCACGTGGTGTTGGCGCGTGTCAAAGTAGTACATTGACACGATGATGCCGTAGAACATTGCCAGGACAGCCATGCTACATCTCTAGCTGAGGCTGGGCGCGTTCGATGAGCATGTCGAAGTCGGTCCCGGCGGGCAGCGTGCCAAACGCTAGGCCGGCGTCGCCGTCGAGGCGAGCCGCGCAGAAGGCGTCAGCGACGGCTGTCGGGGTATGGCGGAGCAAGAGCGAGGCCTCCAGGGCGAGGGCCAACTTTTCCACCAACCGCCGCGCCCGCGTCTCCAGTGTGACCATATCCTGGACTTCGTGGGCTAACTGGACCGTGAACTGGTCGAAGCGGCGGTCCGCGCCCTGCGCCAGCCGAATCTCCTCAAACAGCAGCCCCACCGCATCGGGGTCGGTGCGTATGGTGCGCAGCACGTCGAGACACTGGACGTTGCCGGAGCCTTCCCAAATGGAGTTGAGGGGCGAGTCGCGGTAGAGGCGAGCCAGCGGTCCCTCCTCGACGTAGCCGCCCCCGCCCAGGCACTCCAACGCCTCGCCCGCGACCAGCGGCCCGCGCTTCGTGATCCAGTACTTGCCAATAGCCGTCGCCAAGCGGGTCAGCCGCCGCGCCGCCTCCGACTCGCGCGACTCATCAAAGCCGCGCGCCAGCCGCAACGCCAGCGCCACCGCCCCCTCGTACTCCAGGCACAGGTCGGCCAGCACATTCTTCATCAAAGGCTGCTCGATCAGCCGCCGGCCAAACGCCGAGCGATAGGCCGTGTGGTGGAGGGCCTCGGCCACAGCGCGGCGCATGGTGCTGGCCGAACCCCAGGCGCAATCCAGGCGGGTGTGGCGCACCATCTCGATAATCGTCGGCACGCCGCGCCCCTCCTCGCCCACCAGCCGCGCCCACGCGCCTCGGAACTCAACCTCGCTCGACGCGTTGGAACGGTTGCCAATCTTGTCCTTGAGGCGCTGGATGTGGAAGGCGTTGCGCGTCCCGTCGGGCGTCCAGCGCGGCAGCAGGAAGCACGACAGGCCCCCGGACGCCTGGGCCAGCACGAGAAAGGCGTCTGACATAGGTGCGGAGCAGAACCACTTGTGGCCGGTGATGGCGTACTCTTGCCCTGGTCCGCCTCGGCTCAGGGGTTGCGCTGTCGTCGTGTTGGCGCGCACATCGCTCCCGCCCTGGCGCTCGGTCATCGCCATGCCGAATAGCGCGCCCCGCTTCCCCTCGGCCGGCATGCAGCGCGGGTCATACTCGGTGGACAGGACGCGGCCTTCCCACGCCTGGGCCAGTTCGGGCTGCAAACGCAAGGATGGGATGACGGCGAAGGTCATCGTTAGGGGACAACTGGTTCCCTCGTCTACCTGGTTGCGGATCATCCCCAACGCCGCGCGAGCCACGTGCGCCCCTGGACCCGGCTCGGTCCAGGGCAGTGAGTGCGCGCCCCAGGTGATGCCCAGCCGCATTAGATCGTGCCAGGCCGGGTGGAACTCCACCTCGTCAATGCGGTGGCCGAAGCGGTCATGCGTCTTGAGGACAGGGGTATAGCGGTTCGCCAACTCACCAAGATGGAGCGTCTCCGCCCGCCCCATGAGCGCGCCGTACTCCAACGCGCGCTCCTCGATCCAGGCCGCGCCCTCGCGCCGCACGGCTTCCCGCAGCGGCGTATCATGGGTATACAGGTTGTAGTTCTCCAGGGGTGGGGGCTGGTTGAATACCTCGTGCGGGGTGTGGATGGTCAGGTTCACGCTTGCCATAACGCCCCTTCTCAACCGGGCGCCGAAGGCGCTTCAGCGTCCAGATGCACCGCGCTGATGCGCTGATACAGGTCATGCAAGGCATCCGATGCCTGCTGCGCCAGGGCAAACCACTGCGGGTTCTGGACACAGGCCGGATGCGTCAGGACGTAGGAGTCCAGCATATTGCTGACCAGGTAAGTGCGGTCCAGTAGCTCGTGACAGCCGTAGGTGCCAGGCGCGTTGAGGCTCTGCCAATCCTCGCCCTGTTCCTCCTCAAACTCGGCCATCAACTCCTGCCGCAGCGACTCCACCTCAGCCTTCTCGCCTCGTGAGTTCATGTCGCACACCCTCACCATACAGGAAGTAGTTGTCGGTCCGCCGCACCGTCACATCCCAGCCCAATTGGGCGAGGCGCGCCTGTAGGTCGGCGGGAGTATAGTAAATCTTGACAATCGTATAACTATTGCCATCGTTCAGCCGCCGGGTCTGTTCCACCTGCTCATCCAACTGGAGCGTCTGGTCGGCGGCGGTGCCCGTCTGACTGCGCTGCGAGTCGATGAAGAAGACCCGTCCGCCCGGCTTAAGGGCCGCCTTGACCATCCCCCAGAACGGGGCGAACTGGCTCGGCGGGACGTGGGACAGCCAGAAGCTAAAGAAGACCATGTCGTACTGGCGGTCCGGCTGCCAGGCGAAGAGGTCGGCTACGACATGGCGCACCGGCGCGTCGCCGACGCGGGCGCGGTTGATAGCCAACGTCTCTGGCGATGAATCGACCACCGTCACCTCGTCCGCATAGCGCAGCAACTCGGCCGTCCACCAGCCCGTACCCGCCGCCAGCTCCAACACGCGGCCGGTCGGGCGAAAGGCGGCCAGGGCGCGTCGTACCTCCTCCACCTCCGCCCGCCAACGTGCGTTCCACTGTTCACCGTGGTCGTACTTCCCGCGCCGCTCGAACCACTCGTCGTATTCGCCGGCGCGGGCGCGGTAATAGGCCTTCTGTTGTTCGAGGCGCTCTAGCTCGGTCGTCACGACGCCTCGGCCTTCGCGTGGGGCGCGCGGGGGCTGAGGGCCTGAACCTGGCGTTCTGCGTGGTAGGAGCTACGCACCAGCGGCCCGCACTCGACCCAGCGGAAGCCCATCTCGACGGCTGCCTGGCGTAGTTCCTCGAACTCGTCAGGGCTATAGTAGCGAATGACAGGCAGATGCTTGCGCGACGGGCGCAGATACTGACCCACGGTGAGGATGTCCACATCCTGGGCGCGCAGGTCGGCGAACAGGCGCAGCAATTCAGCTTTCTCCTCGCCCAGCCCGACCATAAGGCCCGACTTGGTGAGCGCCGTAGGATCCAACTCCTTGGCGCGGCGGAGGACAGTCAGACTCTGCTGGTAGTCGCCCTGGGGGCGCACCGTCAGGTACAGGCGTGGCACGGTCTCAGTGTTGTGGTTGAGAATCTCCGGCGCCGCATCCATGACCGTCTTGAGGGCCACAGGGTCGCCGCGAAAGTCGGGAATGAGCACCTCGATGGAGCAGTCGGGGACCAGTTGGCGGGTGCGGCGAATAAGGCGGGCGAAGATGGATGCGCCGCCATCGGGCAACTCATCGCGGTTGACCGAGGTGACGACGGCGTGCTTGAGGCCCATGCGCTGGATGGCGCGGGCAACGCGCTCCGGCTCCATCAGGTCGAGCACTTCAGGTCGGCCGGTCTTGATATTGCAGAAGCCGCAGGAACGGGTACACGTGTCGCCCAGGATGAGGAAGGTCGCCGTGCCCGCCCCCCAGCAGTCGCCGATGTTGGGACAGCCCGCCTCCTCGCAGACTGTATGCAGACCCAGGCCGCGCATCGTGCCCTTGATGCCCGCATAACTCTCGCCCCACGGCGGCGGAACCTTGAGCCACTCCGGCCGCCGCGTGTGCAGCGGGATGGCCTCGCGGTCGATAAAGGTACTCTTAACCGGTTTCACACGCTCTGTCATGCGGACCTCGTCTGTCTAGCCCAATGCTGGCTCGCTGCCGGCGGACCAAGGACGAACGACCAAAGACGAATGGCTCTTCTTGGTCCTTTGTCTTTCGTCCTTCGTCCGCCCCTCGTCATCATTCTTCCCCGAACGGCTCCCACTCCTGTAGCAGCTCCACTAGCAGCCGCACCCCATAGCCCGTCGCGCCCTGGGGGCCGAGGGCCGTGGGCGCGGTGTGGTAGGTCATGGATGCCACATCCAGGTGTGCCCACGGGATGCCAGCGTCGACGAACTCCTGGATAAAGATCGCCCCCACACTGGCCCCAGCCGGCGCCGGGCTGACCCCCGCCGAATTCTTGAGGTCAGCCACATCGGAGTCGAGGACGTCACGGTACTCACGGTACAAGGGCAGCCGCCATACGCGCTCGTAGCTACGCTCGCCTGCGGCCGCCAGGCGCTCGGCCAGCATATCATTGTTGCTGAACAATCCGGCGGCGCCCCGCCCCAACGCCATGAAAACCGCGCCGGTCAGTGTCGCCAGGTCCACCATCGCCTGGGGGCGGGGTGTTAGGGTCTGGGCGTAGCCCAGGGCGTCGGCCAGGACGAGGCGGCCCTCGGCATCGGTACTGATGATCTCAATGGTCTTGCCATTCATCGCCTTGAGGACGTCGGCGGGCTTGATGGCGTTGCCACTCGGCATGTTCTCGGTGGCGGCAATGATGCCCACCACGCGCAGGGGCAGGGCCAGGTCAGCGACGGCCTGCATCGCGCCCAGCACCGCTGCCCCGCCCGCCATGTCGCCCTTCATGAGCTCCATGCGCATGGCAGGCTTGATGGAGATGCCGCCGGTGTCAAAGGTAATACCCTTGCCGACCAGGACGACAGGCGCTTCAGCCTGGGGGCCGTAGTCGAGCACGATGAGTTTGGGCGGCTCGACGCTGCCCTGGGCCACGCCCAGCAACGCGCCCATGCCAAGGCGCTGCATCTCGTCACGGTCGATAATCGTCAGCCGCAGGCTGGGCCGCCCGGCGACCACGGCCTGGGCCGCCTCGGCGAAGGCGGTAGGGGTCAGAAAATTAGGCGGCTGGTTGACCAGGTCGCGGGCGCGGTTGACACCGGCGGCGATGGCCTCGCCCATGCGCACGCCAGTTCGAATCAGGTCCACCTTCTGGTCATCCAGCTCCACCAGTGTCAACTGCTCCAGGGCGGGGCGGGGGGGGTGGCCCGACTTGTAATCATCGAAGCGATACGTGCCCAGCAGCGTCCCCTCGACTACGGCGCTGGTCGCCTTGACCGGGTCAAGCTGGCCGGCCCCCGCGCCGTGTACCACCGACGCGATATGCTTCAACCCCAACTCCTGGGCCTTCTTGGCGGCCGCCGCTGCCGCGCGGCGCACGCAGTCCAGCGTAAACGCCTCCTGCTTGCCGATGCCGACCAGCAGCACGCGAGGCGCGGCGACCTTGCCGCCGCTATAGAAGAGCATACACTCGCCGACCTTGCCCTTGAAGTCGCCACTGTCCACGGCGGCCATGATGCCGCCCCCCAGAGCGCGATCGACAGCGCCGGTCGCGCCGCCTAGTGGAGCTACATCCTGGAACACATTGACCACCACGGCGTCGGCGGCGGTCTTCTCGAGCGAGCCTGTCTGTGCCTCAATGCGCATGTCAACCTCGGGTACTTGGGATTAGGCTACAGTATAGGACCGACGGGAGAAATGCTCAAGACGCTGCTGTACTGCCCTCTATCCAGTACTCGCCGCCCTCCCAGACTTCCTTCTTCCACACCGGCACGATCTCCTTGAGGCGATCGATGGCATATTGGCAGGCGGCGAAGGCATCGGCGCGATGGGGCGTCGAGACAGAGATGATGACGCTGGCCTCGCCGATGTCCAGTCGTCCCAGCCGATGGGCCATAGCAACGCGCGCGCCCGGCCAGCGTGCGGTCACCTCGTCGCCGATCTGGGCCATAGCCTTCTCGGCCATGGGCGGGTGGCCCTCGTATTCGAGATAGTGGACCGACTTGCCGAGGTTGTTGTCGCGAACAACGCCGGTGAACGTGACCAGTGCGCCCGCGCCGGGGTCGGCAACGACCGCCTCGACCTCGGTGACGCTCAGGGGTTCATTCGTGATGAGGAACATGTGACGCTTACCTCCTCGCGCGGCATTGCCTGTCTGGCTCCCTCTCCCTTTGGGAGAGGGCTGGGGTGAGAGCCTTGGAGCGCGCTCGAAGGCCCCAGACCCTAACCCTCCCCAGAGGGAGAGGGAATAAGAGAACGCCCCCCGCTGACCGGCGGCAGGTAGGCGATCAGGTCGCCTGGCTGAACGACGGTGTCGAGGGTGGCATAGGCGTCGTTGATGGCGGCGACTGGGCGCGGCGTGCGCAGCTTGGGGTACGTGGCCTGGAGTTGCTGCCACACATCGAGGACGGTCGCCCCCTGGGGCACGTCGAAGGGGACCTGACGCGCGCCCACCGCCTCACGATAGGCGGCGAATAGCTGAACCTGAACAGTAATCATGAGCAGGTGTCCTGTCAGGGCGAGGTCACGACCTCGAGGATCGGGGGCCGCAGCCAGGGCAGACCCTCGAGTATCTCGACGACCATGTCGTAACGGCGGAAGGGTGGGATGATGTACGCGCCGTTCACGTGCGCGTGGGCAGCATCGAGGAACTCCTGGCTGAGCCTGACACCCTCGGCGCGGCCGCCCGCCTCGCCTGCCTCACGCATGCGGGCACGTACCGCGTCGGGGATGACGATGCCAGGGACCTCGTTGTGGAGAAACTCGGCGTTACGGCTGTTGTACAGGGGCATGACACCCACCAACAGCGGACGGGGGAACGCCCCCAGACGCCGCTGGACGCGGAAGAAGGTCTCCGGGTCGTAGACCGGCTGGGTGAGGATGAAATCGGCCCCGGCCGCCACCTTCCGGTCCAGCACCTTGAGTTCCTTATCAAGATTGTCCGCTCCCAGGTTGAAGGCACAGCCGACGAAGAACGACGCGCGGCGACCCAGGGGCTTGCCGTTCATGTCCTCGCCCTGGTTGAAGCGCTTGATGAGGCCCATCAGGCCCGACGCCGTGACATCGCCGACGGCCGAGGCGTTAGGGTAATCGCCAACGTGGGGCAGGTCGCCCATAACCACGAAGACGTTGCGGACCCCCAGAGCATGCGCGCCCATCAGTTCGGAGTGCAGGGCGATCAGGTTGCGGGTACGGCAGGCCAGGTGTAGGACCGTCTCAATGCCGACGCGCGTCTGCACCAGGGAGCACATCGCCAGCGCGCTCAGACTGGCCGTCGCACGCGGGTTATCATCCACATTAATGGCGTCTATCAAGCCCGACTTGCGCAGCGACATGATGGACGGCAACAGGCGGCCGACGTCGAAGCCGCGCGGCGGTGTAACTTCCACCGTCACCACGAACTTCTCGGCCAGCTTACGCTCCAGGCCCGTCGGCTGATGCGTTTGGGCTTCCACGGCCTCGCCGGCGGTGTCAGGCTTCGGGCCAACCGTGGCGGGGACACGGGGACGCGGGCGAGCGGTGCGCGCGACCTCAACCAGAGCGCGAATGTGCTCCGGCGTCGTCCCGCAGCAGCCGCCGATGATGGACACGCCACCCTCGACCATCTGCCGCGCGTAGTCGGCCATGTAGGCGGGCGACGACAGGTACATGAAGCGGCCGTCGATGATGGTGGGGAAGCCCGCGTTAGGCTGCGCCGACAGGGGTTTGCTGGCCACGGAGGCCATCGCCTCCATGACGGCCAGCATGGGCTGCGAGCCAAAGGAGCAGTTCGCGCCCAGCACGTCCACCCCCAGCGGCTCTAGCGTCGCTACCACGTCGGCCGGCGTGTGGCCGCGGACCGTGACGCTCTCCTCATTGAAGGTCATCTGAGCTACCAGGGGCAGGTCGGGCGCGACGAGCCTGGCCGCTTTGACCGCCTCCACCAGCTCGGCCAGGCTAGAGAAAGTCTCCAGGACGAGGAGGTCGACGCCGGCGTGAGCCAGAGCCTCGATCTGCTCAGCAAAGATGGCACGCGCCTCGGCCGGACTGATGGGGCCAAAGGGGGTCAACCCCTTGCCGAGCGGGCCAACTGCGCCGGCCACATAGGCGAACCGGCCACTCTCCGCGACGGCCTGGCGGGCAATCGCGACGGCGCGGGTATTGTACAGGATCACGTTGTCGGCCAGGCCGAACTCGGCCAGGCGCACGCGGTTCGCGCCGAAGGAGTTGGTTTCCAGAATCTCCGCGCCCGCGTCCAGGTAGTCGCGGTGGACGCTCAGGACCAACTCGGGGCGTGAGACGACCAGTTCGTCGAAGCTCTGGTCGTAGGATATGCCACGGGCATACAGCTGCGTCCCCATCGCCCCATCGCAGACAATGGGGCCAAGCTGAAGGCGATCAAGAAAGGAAAGGGGCATAGAACCTCGGAGACGTAGAGCCAGGATTGGATACGTCTCCCAATTATACAGCAGGGGCGTCAAATCACGTTATGCTCGCGGCGCGCCGCCGCCGTGAAACGCTCGACGCCCAATTCGGCCACGTCGATGCTCGGCGCGCCGTGGGCGATCATCTCCGCGATAATCTGGCCGGTAGCGGGGCTGTGCATGAAGCCGTGCCCGCTGAAGCCCGCCGCCACCAGGAAGCCCGCGACCTCCGGAACCGGGCCGAGGATGGGGTTGCCGTCGGGCGTCGTGTCGTATAGCCCTGCCCAGCCGCGCATGATGCGCGCCTCGGCCAGTACCGGCGCGCGGCGCAGCGCCTGCGTGATCATTACGTCGAGCCAGTTGCGGTCAAGGCTCAGGTCGAAGCCAGGCGGCTGGTCCTTGTTGGTCATGCCGAGCACGAGGCCCGCGCCCTCACGACGGAAATAGAAAGAGGGCGTGAAGTCGATGACCATCGGGATGTCGCGCGGCATGAGATCGAAAGCATCGGTGATGTACACCTGGCGCTTCAGAGGCACGATGGGTAGGTCGACACCTGCCAGGTCGCCCACCTGGGCGGCCCACGGCCCGGCGCAGTTGACAACCCAGCGGGTGGCGATGCGGCCCTCCGTCGTCTCGACGGCCACGACGCGCCCACCCTCGACGACGATGTCCGTCGCGGCGACGCCGATACGGACCCGCGCGCCCAGCCGTCGCGCGGCCTGGGCGTAGCCCTGGGTGATGGCGTAGGGGTCGCCGACGCCGTCCAGCGGGCAGTAGGTCGCGCCGAGCAGGTCATCCACCATCAGGCCGGGCACAAGGGCGGCGGCCTCGGCCGGGGTCAGGAGACGCACGTCCACGCCCAGTGCTTGCTGCATGGCGACGTTGGTCTGAAACTCGGCCCAGTCGGCGGCATTGTCCAGGGCGAACAGGTAGCCGCGCCAGACGAAGTCGGCCGGGGCGTCGGTGTCCTCGCTGAAGCGATGGAACTGGGCGATACTGACCTGAGACAGGCGCACGTTGACCGCACTGGAGAACTGGTGACGAATGCCGCCCACCGAGCGGCCAGTGGACCCGGCCGCCAGGCTGATGTCCTTCTCTAGCAGTACGACGTCCGTGACGCCGAGCCGCGCCAGGTGCCAGGCAACGCTCGCGCCGATGACGCCGCCGCCGATGATGACTACGTCCGCGCTGGACATGGGGGCCTCGGAGATTGGAGATTGGAGAGAGCTGCTTCTCACGTTTCACGCATCACGCATCACGGTGGCTCCGCCGCCAATAACAGCTTCATCACCCAGTTCCCGCCACGTCCGCTGCAACACCTGCACGTCCCACTCGCGGGCGGGGCTTTCGCCGATGACGAGGCCCTTGCAGTCGCGGTCACGGAGGGCGCGCAGGCAGTCGCGGTAGGCGAAGTCGGCGTCGGCGAAGGGCAGGTGATGCTGCTCGCCCTTCTTGCCGTAGGCGATGCCCGACACGTGGATATGCATGTCATCCAGGGCGCGTCGCCCTAGCCGCCTCTCCATCGTGTCAAGGATGGCGACAAACTCGGCGTAGGTATTGTCGCGCCCGTGACGGGCGTGGAGGTGGGCAAAGTCGACACACGGCAGGCAACGCGGCAGGGCGGCGCACAGGTCAAGGACTTCGTCCAGGTCGCCCCACTGGCTGACGCGGCCCATAATCTCCGGCCGCAGCACGGCCTGCGAGGCTTCGGCGGCCAGGGTCTCGATCACCGGCGTCAGGTGACGCTGAATGATGGCGGTCGTCGCGACAGGCGTGTCGTCGTGGTAGAAGCCCAGGTGCAACACGATATTGCGCGCCCCGCATAGATCGCCGACCCGCGCCGCCGCCAGGATACGCTGCTGGCTGTCGGCCAGTTTCTGGGGGTCGCGGCTGTTGAGGTTGATATAGTAGGGAGCGTGGATGCTGAGGGCCATGTCCTCGCGCTCAGCAGTCGCGCGTACTCTGGCCGCCGTCGCCGCGCCCATCGTCACCTTCTGGACCATCGCCATTTCCAGCGCGTCCAGACCCAACTCGCGGCAGCGCACGATACCCGCCTCGGTGGACGGCTTCGGCGACGACTCGGGCACGCCGGAGATGCCGAACAGAAGGCGGTTGGGCGGTCCAGGCATCACATTACACCACGAGCGGGAAGCAGCGGAAAACACGGGAAGCGGGCATAGCCCGGATCCTCCCACATCAGTTCGACATTGGACACCCAGCCGGGAACCTGCACCAGGCCCATGGGTCCGTCGCCCACGACCTGGTATGCGAGGTGAACATCGCCGCTCAAGGCGTAGCGAATCTCCGGGGTCACGGCCCCTCCCTACTGGCGGGCCATCGCGATGCGATAGCGTTCAGACGCCGAGATCAGATGGTCAGCGTCCTGGGCGTCAGCGCCGAGGTCAATCTGAACCCACTTCACGCGGCCGGTAAACGCCGTCTCGCCCGCGTGCAGGTCATCGGTCACAGGTGTACCGGTGTCGTTACCCACGTCGCAGGTCTCGTCGGCCGAGAAGACCAGCGGCACTGTCGCGTCCACCCGGCCCTCGCCGACCTTCTTCCCGTCGAGGTAGAGCGTCGCCGTGCCGCCCTTGCCCAGGCCGCCGCCGTCGTAGGCAAACTCGACGCGCACCTGGCGCTCGCCGGCCGGGATGGGATCGGGGCCGTAGACCTTGAAGCGCTCGACGCCGAACAGGTTGTAACAGTAGGCCGGGCGGCCGGCCCTGGCATAGATGCTCCAGCCGCCGAAGGCCCCGCCCTGGGCGACGATGACGCCGCGAGCGCCGCTGCTCGGCACGACAATCTCAGCCGTAATGGCGTGGGACTTGTTCTTCAGGACGAGCAGCGAATTCTCGGTCAGGCGACCCATGCCGCCGAAGAGCAGCTGGGTGTTGCCGCGAACGAGCTGGGGGCGGCCGGCGAGATCGGGGTTGAAGCGTTCGACACGCCGGTCGTCGAGGGGCAGCACGTTGTACTTGGCCGCCTCGATGAGGAACAGCCGCTGGAGGTGGGCCAGTTGGGCCGGCTGCTCGGCCGCGAGGTTCCGGGCTTGCGTCCAGTCGTCAGGCCCGTAGAGTTCCCACACATCGTCGTCATAGGGGGGCAGCGGCATGGTAGCGTCCCAAGGGATGCTGTGGCGGGTGACCGCCGTCCAGCCATTGTGGTAGATGCCCCGGTTGACGAACATCTCAAAGTATTGCGTCGTGTGGCGGTCGGCGGCCGAGGCGTCGTCGAAGGAGTAGGCCATCGAGACACCCTCGAGCGGCGACTGCTGGATGCCGTTGACGAAGGCGGGGTGCGGCAAGCCGGCCGCCTCGAGCACGGTCGGTGCGACGTCGATGACGTGGTGGAACTGGCGGCGAATCTCACCCCTGGCCTGGATGCCCCTCGGCCAGCGGAGAATCGTCCTGTTGCGGTGCCGCCCCAATGCGAGGCAACCTGTTTGGTCCACTGGATACGGTGTATCCATGGGCATGCGCCCAGCCGACCGCGAAGTGGTTGTAGGCCAGCGGCGTGCCGAAATCGGCGATGCGCGAGACCATAAACTCGGTCGTCTGCAACGCATTGGCGCCGTTGAGGGTGATCAACTCATTGAAGCAGCTACACATCGCCCTCAGCCGATGCCCTGTCGCTGACGTGATCACATAGACCAGCGTATCGTCGAGGATTTCCGAGACCGACCAGGGCGTCTATCAACCGTTTATGTGGTAGTCGGTGTGCTCCATGAACCCGGCATAGACCTCCATCTGGCGGGCCAGCACCGGCTTGAGGTCATCAGATGTCGGCCCAGGCGGGGATTCCTTGGGCGGGCAGTCAACTCCGCACCCCCTGGACGACGCCGAGTATCTTCTTCTGGCGCGCGAAGGTCTCCTCGCGCAAGGTGTCCCAGCCCTGATCGAACCTGCCCTGATAGCGGGCGCTCCATTCGACCGGCACGTGGTGGGGGGCGTGGGTCGCACCCGGCGCGTAGTAGACGAAGAAAGGCTTGTCGGGCATCAACGCCTTCTGCTGACTTATCCACTCAATCGCCCGGTCGGTCATGTCCTCGGTGAAGTGGTAGCCCTCCGCGTCCGGGATCACCTGACCGGCACGGTATCCTGATACAGGGCGGGCGCGTACTGGTTGGTCTCACCGCCGATGAAGCCATAGAAATGCTCGAAGCCGTTGCCAGGCGTCGGCCAGCGATCGAATGGCCCCATCGGGCTGGTCTCCCAGACCGGTACTTCGTGGCACTTGCCAAAGTGGGCGGTGGCATAGCCGTTGAGCTTGAGCATCTCGGCCAGGGGCGCTTTGTCCTTCGGCCGGATGGAACTGTAGCCCGGCGCCGAGGTCGCAATCTCGGTGACGCCGCCCATGCCGACCGAATGATGGTTGCGCCCCGTCAGCAGCGCGGCGCGCGTCGGCGAGCACAGCGCCGTCGTGTGGAAGCGGGTGTACTTCAAACCATCCTGCGCCAGGCGCTCGAAGGTTGGTGTATTGCACGGGCCGCCAAACGCGCTGCTTGAGCCGAACCCAGCATCATCCACCAGGATAATGAGGACGTTCGGCGCGCCCGGCGGGGGCCGCAGTGGCTCGATGGGCGGAAAGGTGCAGCTGTGTCCTTCGCATCGTGGTGACTCCGACGTGCTTCGGGTCCGAATGGGCAATACTTCGCGCTGAAGCTTGCCGGTTATGGGCATTTGCGTGATCCCCTGATCGTGATCGCGCTGTGCGGGCAAGATTTCCCGCCTAGGATATGTGAGAGAGGGGTTGTCAACACACGCCCAATGCTCGATCGACCGAGCGGCGGTTCACAGCGCGGCTACATCCTAAATACACCCTATGGTGGCTGTGCCTGTCGGTCGGCTGATGCTATACTGAGGGCTGGGCAACGCTGCCCCATCGATACGTCACTCCCCGTTGCGGTGTCGTGACAGTCACTCCGTCGTCGCGATAGACACTCAGCGCATCACCAATGAAAGGAACTCGCTATGAAACGCTGGCAAATGCTGCTGGCGGTGACCAGCCTGCTGGCCGTGCTGGCGGCCATCGGGTTCAGCCGCGTGGCTGCCGCGCCCGAAGCCCAGGTCCAGGTGCTAGAGGCCAAGATTCAGGTCGTGTGGCCCCATAGCGCGACGGGACAATTCGCCGCCGTCACCGCCGCGCCCCTGGCCAACATCACGGCCAATGTATTCTTGCCTGGCACAACCACGAGTGTGCCCTGCACCTTCAACTCACCGGTGCGCCTGTGGGTGGCCGTCAATAACGAGCCGGCCGTGCCCATCGCCGTTGGGACGCGGCGCTTCGTCCAGGTCGGCGGCTCCAATCCCTACTACTACCCGGTCTGGGATTTCAACGACGTCAACGTGGCGGCGGCCAACAATCCGAATAACAAGATCTACATGTACGTCCAGGTCGACAATGCCCTGACCCTGGCGAACGTGTGGATTCACGCCGCCAACGCGCTCACCTTCCTACCCAACCCGCCGCAGCCGATCACGGCCGGCGGCACGCCGCCCAACGTTGTCGGCCAGATTCAGATTGTCTTCCCCCACGACCGATCGGGCAGCCAGGCTCCCGTGACCAGCGCGCCGCTAGCGAACGTTCGCGTCGCCCTGTTCGAGCAGAACTCGATGCGCTCGGTTGGAGTCAACTTCAGCAACCCGGTGTTCCTGCTCAAGGGCCTCAACAACGACTCCCTGTACCCCGCCGAGGTCAACCCCGGCCAGAAGATGGTCATCACCGAGAACGGCGTGACCTACCCGGTCTGGCTGTTCAACGACGTCGACGTGTCGGCGGCGATGAACTCGGCCAACAAGTACGCCTTCCGCGTCGCCGTGCAGGGCGTGGGCTATACCTCCAACGTCTGGATCCACGGCGCGGCGGCGCAAACCTTCCTGCCCAACCCGGTGACGGTCACCGGTGGTGGCTGCGCAGGCTTCGCCCCCGGTGTCACGGTGCAGCCCACAGTGACCCCGCCGCCAGGGCCAACGGTCACGCCAACGGCCACCGCCATCCCCCTTTCGACGCCGACCGACGCGCCCCAACCGACGGCGACCTCGATCCCGCTACCGACCGAGACACCCGCGCCCCAGCCGACGGCGACCTCGATCCCGCTACCGACCGAGACACCCGCGCCCCCACCGACGGAGACGGCTGTCCCGTCGCCCACGGCCCCGATCCCGTCGGTGCTGGTTGGACCAACCTGGCAGTGGATCGGCGAGATGGATGCAACGGCGGTGCCGACGCCCATTCCGAACCCCCAAAACTACACCGTCAAGTTCAACGCCGATGGGACCGTCAATATCAAGGCCGACTGCAACTCCGTCAACGGTACGTACACGGTCAACGGCAGCGCGCTGACGATCATGATCGGGCCGACGACCGGCGCCTTCTGTGGCGAGGCGTCCCTCGACCAGAAGTTCCTGCAATCGCTTCAACAGGTCGTGAGCTACTCCAGCGGCGGCAACCAGCTGTATCTACAGCTGGCGGGTGGCGCGGGGCAGCTACAGTTCGTCGCCAGCTGACCGACACCGCGCGGCAGTCAAGCAGGCCTGACGGGTTTCCGGAAACCCGTCAGGCCTTTTCTCACCCCTTCCTGGTACGGATTGAATGGGCCAACTACAAGGACCCGTGGTATAACAAGGCCACATCGTCGGCGGGGAGGCAGCCATGCACGAGACGTTGGCAGGGTATCCTGTCGTCATCGAGTTGCCGGTGCAGTGGGGCGATATGGACGCCTTGCGCCACGTCAACAACACCGTCTACCTGCGCTACTTCGAGAGCGCACGCATCGCCCTGTTCAACCAGCTCGACTACCAGCGCGTCATGCACGACACCGGTGTTGGCCCCATCCTGCACTCCATCAGCTGCCGCTTCAAGTTCCCGCTCACCTACCCCGACACGGTGTGGGTCGGGGTGCGCGTGACGGAGATAGCTGAGGACCGCTTCACCGTGCATCATATCGTCGTCAGCCAGCGCCACGGCCGCCTCGCCGCCGAGGGCGACGGCATCATCGTCACCTACGACTATCGCGCCCACCACAAGACGCCCATCCCCGACGTGTGGCGGCAACCCATTGAGGCGATGGCGAAGCAGACCTGACAGGTTTTTTGGAAACCTGTCAGGTCTGCTCAACTCAGGCCGGGCGGCGGACCGGGGCGCGTTCTTCAACCGGCAGTGACGACCCACCGTCGCGCTGGAAGAACTCGAGGAAGTTCCCGTCGGGGTCCAACACGTACAGCTGGATGGGGCCGTCGCCGCGCGCCAGCGGCCCGCCGGCGATGGTCACGCCCCGCTCGCTGAGATACGCCTCAGTCGCGGCGATGTCATCGACCTCGAAGCCGAGGTGGTGGGCCATACCCTGGCGCGCGCCCTCACCCGCGTCGCCAAAGCCCGCCTGGGCCTGGGTGTCCGACTCGAGGATGAGATGCAGCTCGAAGCCATCGCCGCGATACCAGCAGCCGCCGAAGGTGAAGCTTGCCGGACGCGGTATCTCCGCCAGGCCGAGCACATCGCCATAGAACCAGCGCGCCCGGTCCAGGTCGCTGACGATGAGCGCGCTATGGTCGAGCTTGATGATGCGCATCGAGTCACTCCTGTTGCGGGGTCGCAGGGTCGCGGTGGAGGACACCGGTCAGGCAGCCGATGGCCCCCGCCGCCTTGCCCAGTTCGTCGACTGGCGTCGTCACGCACGCGACGCCCAGGTCGCCCAGGAACGCCTCAGTGGTGGGGTTCCCGGCCGCCATGAGGACACGGCGCGGGCCGAGGGTCACGAAGTTGAGGGCGTAGCCGTCGCGAGCCTCGCGGGTATCGGGCAGAAAGGCGACACGATAGCCCCGCTCGCGAAGGGCTTCGACGCCGCGAAGGGCGAAGCGCCCCGGCCACGCCACGGCCAGGTCGCGATCGACGATGCGCAGCATGCCCATCAGGTGCATCGCACCGTAGGGCAGGTCCACCTGGACGACGGCCACCCCCATCTCGGCCAGCACGGCGGCCACCTGGGCCGCGCCCGCGTCGTTGGTGCGCAGCCCGCGGCCGAGGATGACCGTGCGCGGGTCCAGCCACAGGGCGTCGGCCCCCTCGAAGGTCCCACGGCCGCTGACGCTGCGCACGATGGGTACGCCGAGGGCGGCCAATCGCCGCGCCGCCTCGCGCTCCTCACCCGCCCGCGCCTGGGAGGCCGGCCGCGCCAGGATGGCCCCTTCGGGAGTCATGAAGAACAGGTCGGCCATGAACATCTGGTTGGGGCGAGGAACTGCGTCGGGGTCGAGGCGGTAGACCGTCACGCCCGCGCGGCGGTAGGCGTCGGCGATGCCATCGTGCTGCGCCTGGGCGCGGGCCAGGTCCAGCGGGGCGAGCATGTTGACCGCCGCCGGGTCGGCCGAGGCGGCCAGCTCCGCGCCGGGGCGGTGCAGCACGACGGCGCGCAGGGTCGCCCACTCGCTGTCGATGCCGCACGCGGCCCACAGGCGGCCAATCTCCTCGCGCGTCGTCGTCGTGCGCGGCTGCCAGCCGTCGCCGCCATAGGCGGAGTGGGTGTAGGGGGCGATGCGTGATTCGAGCATGGGCTACCTCCAGAGATGCCCGCCAGGGGCGACGTGGGTAGAATTGGCCCGCGCGGGCGGTTTATCATAGCATACAGTCCATATTCCGCGAAGGAGACCGGGCATGGAGCCTCAACCCACCCCACCCCACGACAAGGCGGACGAGAGCTGGCGGGAGATGCTGACCGCCTCTGATCAGGACGACCGCCTGGAGCGCCTGCTGGAGATTCTCTCGGCCATCCTGCTGGGTCTGGCGACGGTGGCGACGGCGTGGTGCGGCTACCAGACGTCGAAGTGGAACGGGCAGCAATCCCAGTTCTACATCGAGGCGACGACGCTACGCATCCAGGCGACCGAGGCGACGAGCAACGCCAACCGCATGGCGACCATCCAGGTCAACCTCTTCCTGCAGTATGCGCAGGCCTTCAGCGCGCAGAATCAGGCCCTGACCGACTTCCTGTACCAGCGCTTCCCGCCGAATCTCAAAGTGGCGATGGACGCCTGGCTGGCGACGCAGCCGCTACAGAACGCCGACGCCCCATCCTCGCCCTTCGTCATGGCGGAGTACATGCTGCCCGACGAGGTGGAGGCGACACGGCTATCAGTGCAGGCCGACCAGCGACTCCAGGAGGCCAACGCGGCCAGCGGCGTCGCCGACCAGTACACGCTACTGACGGTCATGTTCGCGTCGGTGCTGTTCGTGGCGGGCATCGCGACCCGCTTCAAGTGGCACGTCGTCGACGTGAGCGTGACGGTCATCGCCGGCGCGCTGTTCCTGGTAAGCCTGTGGTTCGTGCTGCAACTGCCGGTCTTGACGTGAGGAGGAGAGGGGAGTAGAGATTAGGGATTGGAGATTGAGGGCAGGCCCGG
>JAHCIE010000269.1 GCA_026129385.1 Anaerolineae bacterium | reverse complement strand
GGTCGACGAGGAACAGCGCCCGCCGCGCGTTACCCGTGCGCAAAAAGAGCTTGATGACCGCCGCCGCCGTCAGCGTCTTGCCCGTGCCCGTCGCCATCTCGAACAGGAAGCGGTCCTTGCCGTCCTTCACCGCCTGCTGCAAGGCGTGAATCGCCCGCAGTTGATAGGGACGCAGGAACCGCAGCTTGTTAGCCTGGATGTAGTCGGCGCGCTCCGCCTCGTTCTTCCAGCCGGCCTCCGCCTGGTAGGTGGGTCGCTGGGTGAGCACGATGTAGTCATCGCCGACCATCTCGGCGACGAGGCGCTGCGGGTCGGGCTTGACCTTCTGGTAGCCGACCACCGAGTCCGGTCGGGGAAATGCCGTGATGAGGTAAGGGTTGCCGCGCTCCAGGTCCCAGAAGTAATGCAGATTGCCATTCGACAGCATCACAAACCGACAGTTCTGCGAGCGCGCATACTTGCGCGCCTGCTCCTTGCCGACCAGCGGGTTCTTGTCCTCGGCCTTGGCTTCCAGCACGACGAGGGGCAACCCCTTCTCGTTCAGGAGCAGGAAATCGATGAACCCGCGCTCCGTCTTCTCGAAATTCTCCCCCAGCGCGTTCAGGTCGGTGGACTTGAGAGCGACGCCCGGCTCCAGCCGGATGTTGGCGGGCTGGCCGTTCTCGGCGAAGAAGCGCCAACCCGCCGCTTCGAGGAGCTTATTGATCTTGATGCGAGCAGCGGCTTCTTTGGCAGCCATGCGTGTTCCTGTTTCAGCCGTAGGCTCACGATCGCTGGCGAGCAGGCAGACCGTGCGTCAGAATTGGGATTTATGTCCCTTCAGGGTATTACAACGTCCGCCCGGCGACCAGGTTACGCAGCGCGAGACAGGGGGCTGGGCGGCCGGCCTGCCTCCGCGTTCATCCGCGTTCGTCTGCGTCTCGTGGGCGGTTCCCCGTGGCCGCCTCTACGGGGCGGTGGGGGTGGGGCTGGCGACGGCCATGACCTCCATCTCGCGGCCGTAGGCGCGCTGGAACAGGTCGGTGTTGCGGTTCGCCTCCCAGATCTCCACGCCGGCGTCGCCGCGCGTGGCCGCCTCCACCTGTACCCAGCCGGGGCCGACGTGGACGTTAACGCCGGTGATGACGCCGGTCTTGCCGCGCTCCAGGTACTCGGCCAGGCGCAGCAGCGCTGACAGCTTCTCGACGCGCTCGGCGTCGCCGCCTTCCAGCGCGCCGCTCAGCCCGCCCAGGCTGATGCTGCCCTTGCGGTGGTTGCGGGCCAGCAGGGCGATGAGGGCCAGCTCGGGGTGAGACCAGCCCGGCAGGGGCGCGTTGAGGATGATGTACGCCGAGTGCCGATGGTGCTCCCAGTAATCGACCACCACGCCGACGTCGTGCAGCCAGGCGGCCGCGCTCAGCAGGTCGCGCTCGAACTCGCCATAGCCGTGGAGGGGCGTTAGCTGGTCGAACAGGGACAGGGCCAGCTCGCGGACGCGCGCGAAGTGGTCGATGTTGCCGCCGTACAACTGCACCAGGTTATGCACGCCGAACGCGCGGATGTCGTCGAGGAGGGGCGGATTGTCGGGCGTGGTTGGCGGGCCGCCACCCGTCAGGAACCGCTCGTAGAACAGCCCCTCACGAATGCCCTGGTTGGATACGGTACACGCGCTGAAGCCACCCAGGTCCATGACGGTCTGGAGGACCACCGCGCCACCCAGGATGACATCGGCGCGGTCGCTACTGAGGCCGGGCAGGCTGGAGCGGCGGACCACGGGTAGATCGCGAAGCTGGTCGATGAGGCGGTCGATGCTGGCCTTGGGCAAGACGTAGCCGTGCAGGTCGTCGATGGGCGAGGGATTCAGGGCGCGATCCATCTTCGCCAGGGCGCGCACCGTGCCGCCCATGCCCACCATCGCCCCGCCACCCGACACGTGCCTCACCTGCTTGAGGGCGTCGCGAGCCTCGCGTAGCAGGGTGTTCAGCTCGCCCTTCTTGACGGGATCGGTGTGCAGGTAACGTTCCGTCACGCGCACCGCCCCGAAGGGCAGACTGCTGGCCTGCCCCATGTGACGCCCCGCGACGCGCGCCACCTCGACGCTGCCGCCGCCAATATCGACGACCAGCCCGTCGCTGAAGGGAAGGCTATTGACAGCGGCGACGTAGCCGTAGTAGGCTTCCTCCTCGCCGCTCAGGATGCGGGGGTCGAGGCCGGTCTCGGCGCGCAGGCGGGCCAGGAACTCCTCGCCGTTGACCGCATCGCGGGTGGCGGCGGTGGCGACGAAGATTAGCTCGGTGAGGTTGTAGGCGTCGGCGTGCTGCCTGAACAGGCGCAAGGCGTCGATGGCGCGCTGGATGGGGCGGGCGCGCAGCACGCCGGTATCCGCCATGCCCTCGCTGAGGCGCACCGGGGCGCGAATGGCGTCCTCGATGCGGAAGGCGCGACCCGGCACATAGCCATAGATGACGAGGCGGGTCGTGTTGGAGCCGAGGTCGATGACGCCCAGGTGGCGCATGCCGGGCGGCTCGTAGGGCCACAGGGAAACAAGGTTCGTGTCGGTCATGGGAGTCCCTCGTGCGAGCCGGTCATGCTGGTATTGTAGCACCCTCTAGCGAAACCGCAATTCGCGCGCCGCTTGACAGACACGGCAACCGCTCCTACACTGGCTAGCCACGCCACTACGCCCCAGGAGGCCACGTATGCAACTCTTCTTCCTGCGCCACGGCATCGCCGTCGACCACGGCGCGCCGGGCTACGAAACCAACGACGATGCCCGCCCGCTCACCGACAAGGGTATCAAGGTCGTCAAGCGCGTCGCCCGCGCCCTCGACGGCCGCGTCCAGCCGGATGTGATTCTCACCAGCCCATTGCCCCGCGCGCGGCAGACGGCGGATCTGGTCGCCGCGCAGCTGGGCGCGCCCGTTATCGAGACGCCCCTGCTGGGGCTGGGTTTCAGCGCGGGCGCGCTGGCCGAGGCGCTACACCTGGCCGCCGACCGGGTGGGTGGCGACGGCCTGCGCCGGGTGATGCTGGTCGGCCACGAGCCGAGCATGAGCCATACCATCGGCGTGCTCATCAGCGGCTCGCCGATTGGCCTGGACCTGCCCAAGACCGGCCTGGCGCGTGTGGATGTCGCCAACGAGACTCTGCACGGGGCAAACCTCGTCTGGCTGATACCAGCGGGCATCTGGCGCGGCGGCAAGAAGAAGAAGCAGGCCAGGCAGGCACGCCCATGAGCGCGGGGGCGACTCTCCGACGCGACGACATCATCGACCTGTTGCAGACGCTGGTGCGCACGCCCTCGGTGAACGGCGCCGACGCCGAGCGCGATGTCGTCGAGGTGGTGGCGGCCTTCGCGCGCGCCCACGGTCTGGCCGTCGAGACAACGGCCCTCGACCCGGCCCGCCCCAACGTCCTGGTGCGGCTGGGACCGCCGGGGCCGCCGGGCCTGCTGCTGGTGGCGCACACCGATACCGTGGCCGCCGGCGACGCGACGGCCTGGACGCACCCGCCCTTCGCCGCCGATATCGACGCGGGGCGGTTATATGGGCGCGGCGCGGTGGACAACAAGGGCGGACTGGCGGCGGCGATGGCCGCGCTGCTGCTGCTCAAGGATGGGCCACCCCTGGCGCGGCCGGTGCTTCTGGCGGGTGTGCCCGACGAGGAGGCGGGCGCGACGGGCGTCCTGGGCGTCAAGCACCTGCACGCCGTCGGCAAGCTGGCGGGGCGGGGGGCCATCTACACCTACCCCGGCACGCAGCACATCGTGCTGGGCCATCGCGGCCTGTATCGGCTGGCCCTGACGGCCCACGGCCAGGCCGTGCATTCCGGCTCGCTGGAATGGCAGGCAGGCGAGGGAGTCAACGCGGCCACCGGCATGGCCGAGATAGCCCTGGAACTGGAACAGCTACGCTTCGCCACGCCCTCGGCGGGGCTGTTCGCACCCTTCCGCACCGTGGTAACACCCACCATCCTGCGCGGCGGCGTCGGGCCGAGCATGGTCCCCGACCGCTGCGAGGCCTACGTCGACATCCGGCTGGTGCCCGACGTGCCGCCGGAGGCCGTGGACGCGGCGGTCCGCGCGGTCATCGATGCGGTGATGGCGCGACGGCCGGGGCTGCGCGTCGAGTACCGGGTGGACGTGTCCGCGCCACCGACCATCATTCCCACCGACGCGCCGGTTGTGGTCGCGCTGCGGGAGGCTGCGACACAGATTCTGGGCCGCGCGCCGACGCTTACCGTGTCTGGCCCCGCCAACGAGTCGTACCTCCTCAACGGCTACGGCATCCCGACCTGCGTCTTCGGGCCGGAGGGCGGCGGGGCACACGCCGCCGACGAGTACGTCGATATCGATTCTATCTTCGCCGTGGCCGAGGTATACGCCGCCACGGCTCGCACACTGGCCCAGGAGGACGCGGACGCGGTATAATCTAGGGCATCGACGGCGAGGAACCCACGATGATGAAGAGCCTGATGAGTCTGTATCGCGAGCGAGAAGCGGCGCTCCAGACACAGTTGGCGGCGGCGGGGACAGTGGACGATGCGGTGACGATTCTAGTGAAGGAGATGGCCTGGCTGGAGGGCATGGTCAGCGGCGACCTGACTGTACCCCAACAACGCGCCTTCCAGGCGATGCTGGCGGTGGTGCGGGCTTCGCTGCGCGGTCTCAAGGACGGCGTGCGCCTGGAGCGGTTCCCGCAACGCCAGGGCGCGCTCGGCCAGGTCTGGGCTATCCTGCGGCGGCTGTTCGGGGGCGGGCCGCGCGCGACAGCCCAGGTGGCCGAGGGCGGCGGCGACTGGTATCGGGTGCGGCTGGACGCGGCGGCGTTCCTGGCCCACTTCGCAGCCCAGCTGAGCATCATCGACCGCTGGCTGGCCGAGCAGCCTACCCCGACGGCAGGCGACGACCCACGTGAGCTGGTCGAGTTCATGCAGCGGCTGACGGCCGACGCCCGCGCCCACGATACGGAATTACTCTACGAGCGCCTGGACCAACTGCCCCAGGTGTTGGAGCAGTACGGGATGCGGTTGGTGGACTACGATCCGCGTCAGTCGGCGCGCTCGGCCGAGATGCGGCGGCTGTTCCGCTTCGAGGCCAGCC
>JAHCIE010000268.1 GCA_026129385.1 Anaerolineae bacterium | reverse complement strand
GCGGCCACAGCAGCGCGTTCCAACTGCCCAGGAAGGTGAACAGCCCGACCGAGATGAGCGCGGGCCGTGACAGCGGCACGATAATACTCGCCAGGAACTGGAGGTGGCCCGCCCCGTCCAGGACCGCCGCGTCGTAGTAGTCGGCGGGTATCTGCTGGAAGAACTGGCGCAGCAGGAAGATGCCGAACACGCTGGCGCTGAACGGCACAATCAGCGCCGGGTAGCGGTCGATCCATTCGAGGTTGCGGATGGTGATGAAGTTGGGGATCATCGTCATCTCGAAGGGGATCATCAGCGTGGTCAGGAACAGGGTAAAGACGGTTTCCTTGCCGAAGAACTCCATCCGCGCGAAGGGATAGGCAGCCAGCGTCGAGGTGATGAGGACCAGAGCCGTCGCGCTGACGGCGATGAGCAGCGTGTTGCCCAGGTAGCGGCCAAAGGGGGCCATGTTCCAGGCCAGGGCGTAGTTGCTCCATTGGGGCACGCTCGGCAGGAACTGCTGTTGCGCGAATTCCGGAAAGGTCTTGAGCGAGGTCAGGACCATCCACACGAAGGGGAAGATGGCGATGATGGAGCCGACGATCAGGAGGGCGTGAATCCCCGCCCGGCTCAACTGCCCACGCCGACGCGAGCGCTGGTTCTGGCTGGTGGCGCTAATGGTCGCCATGACAGGCCTCTCAGACTCAGGAGTAGTGCACGTAGCGGCTGCCGATCCAGCGTTGCAGGACGGTCAGCGCGAGGATAATGAAGAACAGGACGAAGGCGACGGCGCTGGCGTAGCTATAGTCGGGCCGGCCGACCTCGCCATAGAATATCTTGAACAGGTAGACGGTGGCGGTCAGGGTGGTATCGAGGGGGCCGCCTTTGGGTTGGTTAGCAGCCTGGTTCATGGTAACGATGTGGGTGAAGGCTTGCAGCGCGCCGATGGTGGACAGAATGATCAGGAAGAAGGTGGTCGGCGACAGGAGCGGCAGGGTGATGTGGCGGAACAACTGCCAGCGGCCCGCGCCGTCGATCTCGGCGGCGTCGTACAGCTCGCGGGGGATGTTGCCCAGGCCGGCCAGGAAGATGACCACGTCGTAGCCGAGGCGCTGCCAGACGACGAAGATCATGATCGTCACCAGCGCCAGGCTCGGCCCGGCTGCCCATTCGGGGAGCGTCACGCCGAAGCTGCGGGCGATGAGTTGGAAGATGCCGTTCGGCTCTAGTAGCCAGTTCTGGGGCGGGATGCCGAACCACCCCAGTACCTTGTTGGCGACGCCGGATTGGGGGTTGAACAGGGTGGCCCAGACGGTGGCGGCGGCGACGAGGGATGTGACGTAGGGTAGAAAGAATACAGTGCGGTAGGCGGAGAGGAACCGAATCCTCTGGAAGAGCAGGTAGGCGACGAACAAGCCCAAAGCCAGAGTGATGGGGACGGTGAAGAAGGCGTAGCTGAAGGTGACGTGGAGCGAGTCCCAGAAACGGCCATCGGTCAGGATGCGCTGGTAGTTCTCCAGGCCGACGAAGGGGCCAGTCAGGCGCAGACCATAGCGGTGGAGGCTCATCCAGAAGGCGTAGAAGACGGGGCCGATACTGAAGGTGAGCAGAATCAGCGCCGCCGGCAGAATCATCAGGTACGCCAGGGCCGTGTTGCGCCAGTAGCCGCGTGGCCGCGAGAACGCCTGTGGCTTTGCCTGCCCTCCGACGCGCACGTCCCCCAATTCGAGATTCGCCATGCAGGGAACCCTCCCCTTCGTCATCCAGCCCAGGCGTGTCTATCGTAGATGAAAGCGGGGCATTAGTCAAAAGAGGAGAGGGTGGAGATTAGGGAGTGGAGATTGCTCGTACTCACGCATCACGCATCACGTTGCGCGGAACATTTCGCCGCGTCGCGCGTCATATAGGGCAGGCCGGTAGCGACAAGGGGACTCGTCCCGTATCGATACCGAGCATCACCGAGCAACACCGCATAGCCACTTGCGGAGACGTGCATTTCACTGTACAATAATGGGTATTCACGTCTCTTTTGTTTGACGATCGATGAAGGATAAGCGCATGTCGACAGTTCAGCCTCCCTCTGCCTCCAGCAGCGCCAGCCGCGCCCTCAAGATTCTCCTCATCCTGATCTTCATGCTGGCCCTCGGCGTCGTCGGCGCGGCGGCGGCCGGCGTAGGCGTGCACCAGTACGTGTACAGCGACCGCATCCACATGGGCGTTCGCGCCGCGGGCATGGACCTGGGCGGCCTGACGCGCGAGCAGGCGGCGGATGTGATTCGTAACCGGGTTCCCTACTTCGACGCCGCCCCCATCAAATTCAGCTACCAGGACAAGACCTGGCAGGCGACCCCGGCCCAACTCGGCGGCCTCCTGCCCGCCGACACGTTGGCGGGGGAGGCGTTCTCGCTAGGCCGTAGCGGCGATCTCAAGAGAGATTTACTGGCGCAGCTGGCTCTCGCCCGCTATGGTGTCGAGATTCCCCTGCGCAGTGAGATGAATCGCCAGGCGGCGGCCCAGTTCGTCGCCAACATCGCTAAAGCAGTGGACCGCCCTGCGCGGAACACTGCCCTCAGCATCCGCGACGGCAAGGTGGTCACGGAGAGCGGCCAGGACGGCTGGGAAGTAGACCAGGCCGAGGTGCTACGCCAGGTGGAGGACCGGGTCCTGCGCTTCGGCGGCGAGCCTATCGCCGTACCGGTAGTAGCGACGCCGCCCCTCATCACCGATGTCAGCGCGGCGAAGGCGACTACGGAGCGACTCATCAGTGGCCCCGTCACGGTGACGTTCCAGGATAGGAAGTGGACGCTGCCTAAGGAGCGCATCGCGGAAGCCATTGTCTTCTACCAGGAGGGCGGCCCCGGCGGCAAGCCGCAGGTCACGCCCAGGGTACGCGAGAACCTGACGCCGCCCTTCGTTGACAGCATCGCCCCCCAGATTAACCGCGACATGGTGGACGCGCAAGTCCGTTTCGACGGCCAGCGCATGGTCGCGCTGGCCCCAAGCGCCGTCGGCTATACGATGAACGTCGAGGAGACGCTCAAGAAGGTCAACGACGCGCTCATGACGACCGAGCGTACCGTACCCGCTGTCGTCGAGGAGCACAAGCCCAGCATCGACTCCAACAACCTGGACGCGATGGGGGTCAAGGAAGTCGTAGTGCGCGGCACGACCCAGTTCAAAGGCTCGCCGCCGGAGCGTATCCAGAATATCAAGGTGGCGGCCTCCAAGTTCCAGGATGTGATGGTGCCGCCGGGCGGGACGTTCTCCTTCGCCGAGCACCTGGGCGATGTGACGGCCGCCGAGGGCTACGTCGAGGCGCTGATTATCGTCGGCGATCGGACGGAGACCGACTACGGCGGCGGCGTGTGCCAGGTATCGACGACGGCGTTCCGCGCGGCCTTCTATGGTGGCTACCCCATCGTCGAGCGCACCGCCCACGCCTACCGCGTCAGCTACTACGAGGAGGGCATCGGCCCTGGCCTGGACGCGACGGTCTTCACCCCCTGGGTGGACTTCAAGTTCAAGAACGACCAGCCCACCTGGCTCGTCATGCGTACCGAGTTCAACGCAGCCACCGCCACCCTGTCCTTTATCTTCTATGGGACCAAGCCCAACCGGGAGGTGGTCCTCGAGGGGCCGCGCATCCTGAAGGAGACGCCGGCCAAGCCCGCCCGCTATCAGGTGGATGCGAAGATGAAGGCAGGCGAGGTCAAGCAGGTGGACTGGGCGCACCCCGGCGCGGAAGTCGTCGCGACGCGCATCGTGCGCGAGGCGGGCCAGCCGGAGCGCCGCGACACCTTCCGCAGCGTCTATCAGCCGTGGGGCGATATCTTCCTGGTCGGCAAGGGCGACCCGCGCGCGAACTGACGGCCGGACGGGACAAGACCTGACAGGCTTCTGAACAGCTGTCAGGTCTGTCTACGCAACCGTAATCTGAGGTGTGTCTTGTGCATCTAAAGATGTGTGACGCCGGTTTGGTCTTCCCGGCACAGCATCCTATAATCTCCGGCACGTTTTGGCGTTGACACGACTTACAGGGAAGAGACTATGTTGCAGATGTTGACAGGGATGAGTTGGGTATACTGGCTGGCGTTCATCCCCGTGCTGGGGCTGCTCGTGTTCATCCACGAGTTGGGCCACTTCCTGGCTGCCCGCCGCATGGGCGTGAAGGTGGAAGAGTTCGGCTTCGGCATTCCCCCGCGCGCCAAGACCCTCTTCGAGAGGGATGGCGTCAAGTACACCATCAACTGGCTGCCGCTGGGTGGCTTCGTGCGCATGGCCGGCGAGGAAGGCAACTTCGAGACCGAGGGCAGCCTGTACAGCAAGCAACCCTGGCAGCGCGCCTTTGTCCTCATCGCTGGCCCCGCCATGAACCTCCTGGCCGCCTTCGTGCTGTTCACCCTCGTCTACATGGTCGGCATCTCCACGCCCCAGGCGGCGGGCCGCGTGATGGTCCAGCAGGTGATGGCCGACTCGCCCGCCCAGGCAGCCGGCCTGCAACAGGGCGATTTCATCACCTCCGTCAATGGACAGGCTATCCAGCGCGAGCCGGATCTACTGGATGCGATTGGTGCGGCGGCGGGTCAGACCGTGCCCATTGTCGTCGACCGTAACGGCCAGCCCGTGACCCTCGACATCACCCCGCGCACGTCTGGCCCGGTCAAGATCGGCATCTACATGGCCCCCGAGCGGGTCGAGCAGGTCGTGGAACGCTACGGGCCAATCGAAGCCGTCGTCAAGGGCGCGCAGGAGACTGTCGCCGGCGTCCTCGGCCTCATCACTTTTCTGTGGCGGGCCATCTTCGGCCTGTTCACCGCCGCGCCCATGCCCGACGGTGGCGGCCTGACGGGTCCCATCGGCATCGCCCGCATGACCGGCGAGATTGCCCGTGAGGGCATTGACAAGCTGCTGTATCTGGCAGCGGCCATCTCCATCTCGTTGGGCACGTTGAATCTGCTGCCCATCCCGGCCCTCGATGGCGGTCGCCTGGTGTTCGTCGTCGCCGAGTGGCTGCGCGGTAGGCGCATCCCGCCGGAGCGCGAGGCGATTGTTCACGCGGTGGGCATGATCTCGCTGCTGCTACTCATGGCCGTCGTGTCCTA
>JAHCIE010000267.1 GCA_026129385.1 Anaerolineae bacterium | reverse complement strand
CCAACCTGACGCCGCGCTTACCGGACGAGAAGGGCGCTGCTGAGGCCCCAACCAACGGGAAGGCGAGTACCGATGGGGCGAAGGCGACCGCCGATCGCCGACCACGGACCACCGCCAAGACGACGACCGCCAAGGCCGCGCCGGATGCAGACGCGATGCTGGCGAAGCCGAGCGCGACGCAGCAGGTCAAGTCCATCGCCGATTCCAAGAAGGCGACGCAGGCCGAGCAGCAGGCGCTGGATGTCCTGAAGGCGACGACCGACGACCGACGACCGACGACCGACGACCAACCACTGGCCACCGCCAGGCCGACGACCGACCACCGACCACCGACCACGAGGAAGGCGACGACGACCAAGCCCGCCCCCAAAAAGAAGTAACCCTTCTTGGAGTGCTTTTGGAGTGCGGCGGCCATGCTGCCGCAACGGCCTCCGCCAACGGCCCACGGCCGGGCATGTCCCGACTGTCATGCCGAGCGCAACGAGGCAGCTTGGCCATTGATGCCCTGCCAAAGACCCTTCCTATCGTCGGGGTGACACTGGGGAGCCGCATGCAGGTGGTCGGTGGTCCGTCGTCAGTGGTCGGTGTATAATACCGCCATGTCTCCCCAGCGCCTACCAGACCCCTATGCCGTCCTCCAGGTCGCGCCGACGGCCGAGGGGGCTGTCATCGAGGCGGCCTATCGCCAGCTGGCGCGCCTCACCCACCCCGACCTCAACGAGTCCCCCGACGCCCACGCCCGCACCCAGACGCTCAACGAGGCGTACGCGGTGCTGCGCGACCCCGCCCGTCGCGCGGCGTACGACGCCCAGCGCGCCCATGAGCAGCGCGCCGCCACCCACCTCGATGGCCTGGCCCTGGAAGGCGAGTGGTACACCTTCCGCCTCGGCCCGGCCGCCGACGCCTACCACGTCGTGGCCCAACTAGAGGCGCTGGTCCCGGTCGAGGCGCGGCGTTGGGACGCTCGCCGCCAGGTATGGCAGATCCATGCTGACCACGCCGCCGCCTTGCGCGCCGTCTTTGGCGACTTCGCCCGGCCTGCCCCGCTGGCCTTCGCGCCGCCGCCACCCCACGCCGAGACGACTGCCGCTGGCCCCCTGCTGGCGGCGTTGGCCGTGTGCCTGGTTGCCGCTGCCATCCTCCTGTATCTCGTGCAGACACCGGGCGTCGTCGCCTGGCGGGGTGATGTTGGCGCGAGCATCACCGACGCCTTCGCGCGCCTCGACCCCACGGCTTCTGTCAGCCTGACTCTGGTCTTCCTGGCGACGCTCGGCGCAGGCGTTATCGGCTCCATCGCCTACATCCTGGGCCGTCCCTCTCGCTAGCGCCCTTGCGCATCCCTCATCAGCGCCAGGGTCACAGAGGCCATTGGGGAGAGATGCCGATACTACCCGATGTGCCTTCGTGATACTGAAGGATAGCAGCACGCCGCACCCTGGACTTTGACATGCACGCGCGTTCCGGCTACAACAACCCCATGCGCCTGATCATCCAGATCCCCGCCATGAATGAGGCCGGGACGCTGCCGGCCGTGCTGGCGGACATCCCGCGCGTCATCGATGGCGTGGGCGAGGTGGGCATCCTGGTCGTCGATGACGGCTCGACCGACGGCACCGCTAGCGTGGCCCTGGCCCACGGCGCGGACTGGGTAGTGCGGCATCATGGCAACAAGGGCCTGGCCGCCGCCTTCCAGACCGGCCTCGATGCATGCCTGCGTCTGGGGGCGGACATCATCGTCCATACCGACGCCGATGGCCAGTATCGCGGCGCGGACATTCCCCGCCTTATCACGCCCATCCTGGCAGGCGAGGCCGACCTGGTGGTCGGGGACCGCCAGCCCCACAATCTGCAGCACTTCTCAGCGGTCAAGCGCTCCCTACAACGTCTGGGCAGCCAGATCGTGAGTCGGGCGGCGGGCATCGACGTGCCTGATGCTGTGAGCGGCTTCCGCGCCTACTCGCGGGAGGCGGCACTGCGCCTGTTCGTCGGGAACCCGTTCTCGTACACCGTCGAGACCCTCATCCAGGCGCGGCGGCGGCGGCTGACCGTCGCCTTTGTGCCCATCGAGGTCAATGCCGATACGCGCCCGTCGCGGTTGCATCGCGGGAACTGGAACTTCGTCAAGCGGCAGGCGGGCATCATCGTGCGTACCTATGCCACCTATGAGCCGCTCAAGACCTTCTTCTATATCGCGCTACCCTTCCTGCTCATCGGCCTGGGCCTGCTACTGCGCATCGGCTGGCTGTTTATGGTAGGTGACCTTAACCGGGGCAGCAACGTCCAATCCCTGGTACTTGGCGCGACGAGCCTCACCATCGGGGGGTTGATCTTCCTGTTCGGCGTGCTGGCCGACCGGGTGGGGGACAACCGGCGGCTGATGGAGGAGATTCTATATCGCCAGCGGGCGCAGCAGATCGGCGCGGGTCTGTCGCCCGGCCTCGACGTGCTGACCGGCGCGATGAGCGACGGCTATCCGTGGGAGCAACTCACGCCGCCCAGCCGCTAGGGGCAGGGTGTGCGTGCCCTCGTAGCAGGCATCGTCCACGTCGCGTTCCCTGCGCCCAGATGCCGCAGAGCCTGACGAAATTCTGTCGAAATTAGCCGAAATGCGCGTAACCTCGTCGTGACCTGAGCGTCTTGTTCTGTAACAGCCGGTAGTTGACACATGGCGTCGCCGTGGCTATCATTGCCCCCGGTTTGGGGGATGGAGCCGCCCGAGCTGGCGTCATCGCGACCCACTGGCGTCGCGGAGCCAGCGCGGTGTACCAATCCAGGTAGCCGCGCCAGTCGGGCATGCAAACATAACGCATGCCCCACATTTTTTAGGGCCCTACCCGTATCGAGATGACCCGTCGAGCCGTTGTAACTAGCGAAAGAGGTACCGCCGTGGAAGAAGAGCGCGATCTGATCTCGCGTGCGCAGGCTTACGAGCCGGGTGCGTTCGCGGAGATCTATGAGCGGTTCTACCAAGGCATCTTCAACTACGTGTTCTATCGCGTCGTCGATGAACCGTTGGCGGAAGACCTCGCAGCCGAGGTGTTCGTCAAGGCTCTGGAAGCCATCGACACCTACACCTTCCGGGGTGTGCCTTTCTCGGCCTGGCTGTATCGCATCGCTAACAACCTGGTGACCGACCACTTCCGGCGCAAGCCACGCAACAACCACTTGCCGCTGGAAGAGACGCAGGTCGCCGACGACGAGAGTCCGACGGACTTGATGGAGCGAGGGTTCACGCAGCGCGAGCTGCAAGCGGCGCTGGCCCTCCTTACCGACGAGCAACAACAGGTCGTCATCCTCAAGTTTGTCGACGGGTTGTCGAATGTGGAAGTTGCCTCGGTCTTGGGCAAGACCGAAGGCGCGATTAAGTCACTTCAGCATCGCGCTCTGGCCTCGTTAGGCCGCGTTCTGGCTGATTATGCCCAAGACGGAATATGAAGGAGCTGTAGGGACGCCCAACCATCGCCCTACAGTATGGGAACATGAGCCTGGAGCATCTGCTAGATCTCTGCCTCTCCCAACTGAATACGGGCGATGCAGACCTGGATTCGGTCCTGGCGCGCTATCCGGCGCAGCGGGCCGAGCTAGAGCCGATGCTGCGCGCTGCCCTGGCGCTGCGCCTGGCTCCCCTCCCCCAGGCTCGCGACGAGGCTTTTGCCGAGGGCCGCGAGCGGCTGATGGCGGCCCTGATCGCGCGGCTCGATGCCGAGGCCCTCGACACCGCCCTGGCCGCCTTGCGGAACGGCCGGTCGCCTGAGATCGCCCTGGCGGGCAACCCCCACGCTGACGATATACTGCCCCTGCTACGCCTCGCGCAGGCTATCCAGGACACCCCTGAACCGACGGCACGCTGGGAAGCGCAGGCCGTCGGCTACGCGCGCCTCATCGCTGCTGTCGAGTCGCGCCGTCGGTTCCTCGACGCCCTGGATGCCGCGCTGGCGCAGGTCAGTGCGGGCCACCCCGTCGATGCCGTCATCGCCCAGATGGGCGACGGCGCCGAGACGCTGGCTCCCGCCTTGCGGGCCGCCCTGGCCGTGCGACAGAACCCGTTGGTCGAGCCGCACGCTGAGGCACAGGCGGCCGGGCTGGCGCGGCTGCGCGCGGCGGTCGAGGCGAAGCGCGCGGTGGCCGTGCTTCTCGACCGCGCCGTGGCCGAGGTTCAGGCGGGCGCGGCCGTGGATGACGTTCTGGCCCGCTACGCCCAACACGCCGCAACCCTCAAGCCGCTCCTGGTGGCTGCCGCCGCTGTCGAGCAGGCCCCGCGTCCCGCGCTCCGCGCCGAGGTGAAGGCGGCCGGGTTGGCGCGCCTTCAGGGGGCGGTCGCTGCCCGCGCCGAGGCCGAGGCCGCGCTGGATCAGGCTGTGGCCGATTTGCAGGCTGGCCGCGCCGACATCCCGATGCTGCTGGCGCGCTTCCCCAACCGCGCCGCTGAACTGGAGCCGATGCTCCTGTCGGCCGCCGCGGCTATGAATGCGCCGCTGCCCGCGCCTCGCGCCCGCGCCCGCGCCGAGGGTCGCACTCGCCTCATGGCGGCCGTCTCCGAGCGGCGCGCGGCCCTGGTCGCCGAGAGGCTTGACTTTGCTGTGGCTCGCGTCCGCGCCGGTGCGACCATCGAGGCTGTGCTGGCCGCCGACCCCGCCTTTGCCGCCGAATTGGAGCCGCTGCTGCGGGCCGCGCAAACCGTCGAGAAGACGCCTGCCCCGGTCGCCAACGCGACTGCCATGCGCGAGGGCGAGCGCCGTCTGATCCAGGCGGCTGAGGTGCGCCGCCGTGCCCTACAGCCGGTGCGCAATCCCTTCCTGTCGCTGCTGGCGGCCTTTCACGGGCCGCGCGGCGCGGTGCGCCACGCTTTCATGGCCGCCGTCATCACCTTGTTTATTATGACCAGTACGCTGGTCGGTGTGACTCGCGCGGCCGCCAACAGCCTGCCGGATGAGGCCCTGTACCCGGTGAAACTGGCGGCGGAGCAGGTGCAGATTGCCCTGGCCTCCGACGACGCTGCCCGCGCCCAGTTGCACCTGGCCTTTGCCCAGGAACGCATTCGCGAGTTGCAGGCGGCGACGGCCGCCGGTCGCGACGGGCAGCGCGCTCTGG
>JAHCIE010000266.1 GCA_026129385.1 Anaerolineae bacterium | reverse complement strand
CGGCCGCCTTACCCGCCGGAGGTGTTTGACGCGCTGCTTGGCCTCATCACCGACACGCCTCGCACCGTGCTGGATGTGGGCTGCGGGCTGGGTGATCTGGCGCGGCCCCTGGCGCCGCTGGTCGAGCGGGTGGACGCCGTGGACCTGTCGGCTCCGATGATTGAGGCCGGGCGGCGGATGCGCGGCGGCGACCATCCGAATTTGCGCTGGAGTCACTCGGCCGTGGAGACCGCGCCGCTCAGCCCACCCTACGCCCTCATCGTCGCCGGCGACAGCCTGCACTGGATGGACTGGGCCACCGTCATGCCGCGCTGTGCCGAGGCGTTGACGCCCCACGGCGTCCTGGCGATTGTCGGGCGCGACTGGACCAACCCGCCGGAACTGGCCGCCCGCGTGCGGCTGCTATTTCGGCGCTACTCCGCCAACCGCGACTATCAACCCTTCGACCTGGTGGACGAGCTAGAACAACGGGGCCTGTTCCGTAAGCTAGGCGAGCAGACAATTCCGCCGTCACCCTGGCGGCCGACGATTGACGACTACATCGAGTCCCGCCACTCGCAGAATGGTCTCTCCCGTGAGCGCATGACGCCGGAGGACGCAGCCGCCTTCGACGCGGCGGTGCGGCGGGCCATCCTGGACACCTGGCGTGAGGGCTACATCGGCCTGTGCGACGGCCGCCTCGACCTGGTGGTTGAGTCTAGTATTGTGTGGGGCCGGCCACAGCACGGGTAGGGGCCGACCTGCGCCTGTGCCCTGCCTGCCCACCGAATGGAGGGTAATCAGGGTATGTCGGCCCAGGGCGAACATGGCTCAGGGCGAACACGTAGGTTCGCCCCTACTATTACCGAGACACATGTATGGACACCCTCCCCCAACTGCCTTTAATCCCCCCAACCGAGCTTCAGCAGCGCGTTCGCCAGTTTCAGGCCCGTCTGCAAGCCGCTCAGGTAGACATCGCCTTGATCGTCCAGGGTGCGGACCTGCTCTACCTGTCGGGCACGCGGCAGCAGGCGCATCTGCTTGTGCCGGCGATAGGCGAGCCGCGTCTGCTGGCGCGCAAGAGCGTTAGCCGCGCCGCGCGCGAGAGTAGTTGGCCGACAACGGCGTTACGCTCGCTGCGCGACCTGCCGTCCGCTGTGGCCGAGATGGTCGGCGGGCCGGCGCGGCGGCTTGGGCTGGAATTGGATGTGATGCCCGTTACCACGTTCCGCCAGTACGAGGCGCTGTGGCCGGGCGTGGAGTTGGTGGATGTGGGTGGGCTGCTGCGCGAGCAACGGGCAGTCAAGTCAGCCTGGGAGCTAGAGCGCATCGCCGAGGCGGGCGTGATGATGGACCAGATTCTCCGGGCTGTGCCGAGCATCTTGCGCGAGGGGATGACCGAGCTGGAGTTCGCCGGGCGGCTGGAAGCCGTGGGCCGAGCGTTGGGCCACCAGGGGCTGACCTCGATGCGCAACTGGAACATGGAGTTGTTCTATGGCGCGGTGGTCGCTGGGCCAAGCGCCGCTGTCCCCGGCCACTTCGACGGGCCGCTAGGCAGCCTGGGGGCCAGTGTCGCCGCACCGATCAGTGCGAGTCGGCGGCCTATCCAACGCGGCGAGCCAATTGTGGTGGACTATATCGCCGTGGCCGAAGGCTACCTGTGCGACCAGACGCGCATCTTCAGCCTGGGGCCGCTACCCGCCACCCTGATGGACGCCCACCAGGCCATGCGCGAGGTCTACGCGGCCATTGCCGAGGCGGCGCGGCCGGGCGTGCGTGGCGGCGACGTGTACGACCTGGCCGTGGCGAAGGCGGCCGAGGCGGGGCTGGCCGACGTGTTTATGGGGCCGGGCGAGCAGCGCGTGTCCTTCGTGGCGCACGGTGTCGGGCTGGAGGTGGATGAGTTGCCGCTGCTGGCGCGGGGCTATAAGGGGGAGTTACAGCCAGGCATGATTCTGGCCGTTGAGCCGAAGGCAATTTTCCCAGGCGTGGGGGCGGTGGGGATGGAGAATACGGCGGTGGTGACGGAGACGGGGCTGCGCAGCCTGTCCATCTCACCAGAAGACATCATCATCCTATAAATCATGGGGACATTTATTCACAAGGTTTCATTGTTTTGGCAACAGTGAAGCCTTCTGGCGACCCAGCCATTGGCGCACCGTCAGCGCCTCTGGAAGAACTCTGTGGGTCGTCGTGGTAGCGATATCGAGGGGATGGGTTCCCAACCAGCGCCACATCATCGTCAAATCTTTGCCTACGAAGCCGAAACGTTGGAAGAGCCAGCTGGGCATGGGGAAATGCGGCGGGTTCTTGCCCATTTCCTCTCGATAGATGACGCGGCACTCATCGAGGGACTGAAGATCGCTGGCGAGCGTGAGAGTCTGGCCTATGAATTCATCGGGTCGCGCGAAGGCTTGGGCGGCAATCGCTCCGAGATCATCGGTGCAGAGCCACGGGAGTTGGGTCGAGCGCCCTACCAGCCGAGGCATCATGTGCTAGGCCGCAGCCGCCGGCGAGAACTTCTTGTCGGTCATCAGCTCCATGAAGGCTGTTGGCCGAAGGATCGTCAACGCAAGCCCCAGCCCTTGCATGTGCTGCTCCACCTGGAGCTTAGTTTCCCAGGACGGAACACCTGTGTTTTCCACCCCAATACCGGCCGACCCATAGACCACATGGCGCAGGCCTACCTGTCGGGCGACATCGGCCACGTGCTGGCCTTGCCGGATCTCGGCGTCCGGCCCGCTGATGTAGGGGTTTTGAACACTGTAGACGCCATAGGCTCCCTCGAACGCAGGGCGAAGAGAAGCGGGGTCGTCCATATTACCCTGCACGACCTCAGCTCCACGGGCCGCGAGAACCTGGGCCGGCTGGCTCTTTGGGTTCCGTGTGAGAGCGCGCACCTGCCAGCCATTGTCGAGAAGGTGGCGGGTGACAGCGCCTCCCTGAAGGCCCGTAGCGCCTGTGACCACAATTGTCTTGCTCATGGCACCACCATAGGTTCAGGGTGACGATCGACATAACTGTCGGTCGCCGGTCTCAGCAGAGCTATATAAGGATTCTCGTTTTACATAAACTCAATCAACCGAATTTGATCCGGATCAATCGCGGCTAAGGCTGCCAGTTCCGCTTCGCTGGGCGGCGGCGCAACTGGCGTCGTGTCGTCCGCATCTAGCGGGAAGCCGGTAGCGGCGCGGACGGCGTCGGCGGCGGTATAGGGGAAAAGCTGCTCCACCTGGAGACGGCCCTCGACGCGGCGAAAGACACACAGCGGCGTTACTACGCGGTCCACGTTGCCAGCGGCCGTCACAAAGCCTACTCGCTCAACAAGGGTGCGCGGGTCGTGCTTGGTGCGCCACAGGATGACGCGCCTGGCCGTTGGCATGAGGGCGGCTGAACCGGCCCCACCGGGCAGCCGCACCTTTGGCTGGGCATACGGCCCAATCGCGCTCATGTTGATGCGCCCCTCGACATCAATCTGGACCCCCGACAGGAACACCGTATCAATCGCCCCGCGCGCCGACATGTCGAACAGGTCGGCCAGGGTGACGAGGCTGTGCGTGCCGGCCAGGAGCCGGGCGTCCACCGTCGAGGCGGGCAACTCGGCGGGCGTCGGGTTCGCGCTGCCCGTGATGTTCAGGTAGACCAGGCGCGGGGCGTGCAGCCGCTGCGCCAGCAGGCAGGCGACCATAGGCAGCGGCGAGGCCACGCCGTGGAAGACCCGCTCGCCGTCGCGCAGCAGCCGCGCCAGGGCGACGGCCATCATATTGGCCTGGGCTAGAGAGGTGGGAGCTGGGGTAGTCATGATGCGTAAGCGAGCGCGGCGTCAGGAGCGAGAATATGTTGCTCGATGAAGCTCTGGTAGGTCGCCTCATCGCCACGGGCGGCGTCCACGTAGGCGGCGAGGAAGGCGTGGTCGTAGCCATACTCGCCGGCGCAGCTGAGCGGCCAGGCGCCGCGTGGCGCTTCCACCACTGCCTCGACCAGATAGCCGGGGATGGCGGTCAGTTCGGGCTGGCGGGCCAGCTTTTCGCCGGGCACGACGCGCTCGCAGGTGAGTATCACACGGCGGGCAGCCTGGGCAATCAGCACATCCTCGAAGCGCGTGCCGTAGATGACGGCGTTGCCTTCGGCGTCGGCCTCCTGGACATGGACGACGGCTACATCGGGCTGGATGGCCTGTACCGCCACCAGGGATTGCCCTGAGTACGGGTCCTGAACCGTTTTGAAGCCGCTGACGGCAACGACGTCGGAGCCGACCATACCGGCAATGGGCATAAAGGGCACGCCCTGGACCGCTGCCCGCAGGCCGGTGATGATGGAGTAGCAGGCGTGCTCGCGTAGCTTGACGCGGCCCGTCTCGATGGCGAGGCGGTAGCGGGGGGCGAGGCCGAAGACGTTCTCGAAGCCGACGAAGGCCAGTTCAGCCCGACTCACGCAGCCCGCGCCACACAACAGGTCCGTGTCGTAGGAGGAGGCGGTCTTGACCAGCGTCAGGTCGCGCTTGCCCTGGCGCACGAGTTCGTGGACCACGGCGCAGGGCGCGCGGTGGAGGGTATTGCCGCCGAGCGCAAGGACGGCCCCATCGGGGATGCTGGCGACGGCCTCGTGGAGAGATACACGCTTATCGAGCATGACTGGCCTCCTGCCTGGTTTGAGAGTATTATAAGTGACCGTCACGCCCGACGCAAACGGGCAGCCGGAACCCTGAAGGAGTATTGAGAATGCCAAAAATTGCTATGATCGGCGCAGGGAGCGTCGTCTTTACCAAGAACTTGCTGGGCGACATCCTGAGTTTCCCTGAACTCGCGACGTCCCATATCGCCCTGCATGACATTAACGCGGGGCGCCTGGAAGCGGGTGAACGCATGGCCCGCTGGACGGCCGGCCAACTCGGCGCGTCGCCCACCATCACCGCCAGCCTGGATCGCCGCGCCGCACTGGATGGTGCTGACTACGTCATCAATATGGTCCAGGTCGGCGGCCACGCGGCGACAATGATTGACTTTGACATCCCCAAGCAGTACGGTCTGGAGCAGACCATCGGCGACACGCTGGGCATCGGGGGTATCTTCCGCGCCCTGCGCACCATCCCGGTGCTGCTCGACATCTGCGGGG
>JAHCIE010000265.1 GCA_026129385.1 Anaerolineae bacterium | reverse complement strand
CTGCAGCATGCGCTTCTCGTTTTTGACGATGATCTACGGGGCACCGAGATCGAGCAGACGCTTGAGGCGGTTGTTGCGGTTGATGACGCGGCGGTACAGGTCGTTCAGGTCGGAGGTGGCGAAACGGCCGCCGTCCAACTGCACCATAGGGCGGATGTTGGGTGGGATGACCGGCAACACCTTGAGAATCATCCACTCCGGCCGGTTGGATGACTTGCGCAATGACTCGACGACCTTCAACTGCTTGATGGCCTTCCTGCGGCGCTGCTTACTCTTGCCGGTGCGAATCTCGCGCCGCAGCTCTTTCGACATCTTGTCGAGGTCGATCTGCTCGACAATGTCGTAGAGCGCCTCCGCGCCCATGCCCGCCTGGAAGATGGGCTGCGAAGTACCGGTGTTCCACTTTTCCTGAAGCTCCCAATACTCAGCCTCGGTCAGCAACTGCCGGACTTCGAGCTTCTTGAGGGCAGTGCGGCGTTCTTCGATCTTCTTGATCTCGGCGGCCATGCCCTCTTCCATCTGCTTGCCGAGCTTCTGGCGCTCCTTCTCCGTATCGCTGAGCAGGCGGTCCCGCTCGCCCTGGAAGAGCTGCGTGTGGCGCTCCTTCTCCTCGCGGAAGTCGGCCTCGATGTCGCTCAGCTGGTTCTGCGACTCTTCCTTCAACCGGGCCAGTTCCGCCTTGTCGCTCGTGCCTTGCAGTCGCTCCATGACCTCGCTGACGCGCACGTCGCGCTCAGCTTCGAGTTGGGCGATGACCGCCTCTAACTCCGTCTTGCGCTCGTTGATGCGGTCTTCGATGGCGCCGCGCTGGTCGCTCAGGCGTGCCTCGGCGGAGGCGTGGGCCTCCTGCACCTTGCGCTCGATCTCCTCGTCCATGCGGCGCAGACCCTTTTGCCGCGCCTCTTCATCGATCTTAGTAATGATGTATTGGGCGAAGTAGAGAACCCGGTCCAGGTTGCGGCGGGAGATGTCCAGCAGTAGGCCCAGATAGCTGGGCACGCGCCGGGTGTACCAGATGTGGGCGACGGGGGAGGCCAGCTCGATGTGACCCATGCGCTCGCGGCGCACGCGCTCGCGGGTGACCTCAACGCCGCACTTGTCGCAGACGATGCCGCGATAGCGAATCTTCTTGTACTTGCCGCAGTAGCACTGCCAGTCGCGAGTCGGCCCGAAGATGGCTTCGCAGAACAGGCCATCCTTCTCCGGCCGCAGGCGGCGATAGTTGATCGTCTCCGGCTTGGTGACCTCGCCATAGGACCAGGAGCGGATCTCCTCAGGCGACGCCAGCGAAATACGGATCGCATTGAATTCCTTGAGGTCCAAAATGTCCTCCTCGACTAACTAGCACACTTGGGGCAGGCGTCACCTGGGCCGATGCGCGACGGACCGGGCAGGGTGGATGTCCACCGGAGGCCGAGGCTCATAGCTGGGTCAGCGCGTCGCGCGATGGTCGTCCGGGGAGGCGACCCGATAGCGCGCACACGGCTTACCGCACCGAAAGTCTCAGTGAACCGGCACCTTTGTTCAACACCCTGGCCCGTGGAGACGCGCCGAATCGGCACAACGACGCGGCGAGCACACGAGCGCTATTCACTTGTGCCCTCTCGAGCCGTCCGTGCCTGGGCAAGAGACCGGCAGCCGCCCCATAGGCTGTCAACGCACGGATAGGCGGGCTGGATGTGCCCGCCATCGGGGTTCTGGCTCGATGGAGTCGCCCATCGTTGGGCGACGATCAACGCTATTTGGGGGGAGGGGAGGCGCTACGCCGGCTCTCGACGCGGCTGTCGAAAATGATCAAGAACAAGAAACCGGGACCTGGCCGATGGTGCAATGAAGATAGCTGGCCGCATCCTCCGGCTGCACGGACTTTAGCTTCAGAAAGGTGTCGCGTAGGCTTCCCCGTTCGCCGTCGCGACCCGCAAAGCGCGCCTCTCCATCCCGCCGTCATCTGAGAATCAAATCCCAGTATAGACCACAAGCCCGCATCTGTCAAGAGTTTTCCAGGACAAAACGCGGGCAAGGGATGAGACGCTTTCGTGAAGCTATTCTTACCGCTGGTGGTCGGCTCCAATGGCGGGGACCGAGGACGAAGGGCGAAGGAACGATCCGGGAACGACCCCCGCCCTTGCTCGCATTATCGCTTCGGCCCACCCACCTGGAAGGCCGTTGCGTAGCCAGGAACCTTCGTCCAGTCGCTCAGGAAGCGCTCGATGCCAGCGTCAGTGAGTGGGTGGCGCACCATCTGCTCTAGCACCTTGAAGGGTAGCGTGGCGATGTTCGCACCGGCCTTGGCCGCCTCGATGATGTGTAGCGGGTGGCGCATGCTGGATGCGATGATCTCTGCCTCGTAGCCGTAGATGGTGAAAATCTCCGCTAGATCACGCACCACCTGCATGCCATCGACGCTGATATCGTCCAGGCGGCCTACGAAGGGGCTGACGAAGGTCGCGCCCGCCTTGGCAGCCATCAGTCCCTGCGTGGCGCTGAAGACGAGGGTCACGTTCGTCGGAACACCCTCGTCGGCCAACCTGCGCACCGCCGTCAGGCCGTGGCCGGTCATGGGAATCTTGGCTACCACATTGGGCGCCCAACTGGTGACGGCCCGGGCCTCGGCCATCATGCCCTCAACGTCCAGGCTGACTGTCTCGGCCGACACCGGCCCATCGACGATGGACGCAATGTCCTCGATCATCTCGCGGAAGCTGCGCCCCTCCTTCGATGCCAGGGTGGGGTTAGTCGTCACGCCATCCAGCACACCCCAGGCGACCGCCTGGCGAATCTCGTCCACATTGGCTGTGTCTAGAAAGAACTTCATGCGACCTCCTTGAGAATGCGCTCGAAGCGCTGCGGCCCGGCAAAGGGGCCAACGATCGCGAGAGCATAGCGTTCGCGGCTGAACAGCCGTTGTGCTAAGCGCTGTACATCCTGCGCCGTGACGGCATCGACGCGCGCCACCAGGTCCGAGGCTGTGAGAATCTCCTCGCGCACGACGGCCTGGCTCGCCAGCGACATGGCGATCTCCGCAGTGTCCTCCAGGCGCAGCAGGATGCCGCCCTTGAGGTATTCCTTTGTCTTCTGAAGCTCTACCTCAGGGACCGGCGCTTGCCGCAGGCGGTCCAGTTGCTCGGCCAGCGCTCGCACCGCCTTGACGGCCTTAGGCGGGTCGACAGCGGCGTAGAGGGCGACGCTGCCTGTATCGTGCAGGTAGCTATCGTCGGCGTACACGTTGTAGGCCAGGGCGGCTCGCTCACGCAGTTCAATGAACAGCCGACAACTCATGCCTGCGCCCAGGACACCACACAGGGTTTGCAGCGTGTAACGTTGCGGGTCGAGCATGGAGAGGCCGGGGGTGGTCAGGCGCACGTGCGCCTGCTCGGAGGCGCGGGTATGGAGGGCCACCCGAGGCGCGTGGGGTGGTATGGGAGCGGGCGAGAAGCCCGGCGTCGGCGCGGCCTGCCAGTCACCCAGGGCCGCCCCGACCATATCCACAGCCTCGGCGGGGTCGAAGTCGCCTGCCAGCGCGACGACGGTATTGTTCGGTCGGTAGTAGGCGGCGAGATGCTCTACCAGACGCGACCGTGGCATGCTCCGCAGGCTCTCCTCGGTGCCTAGAATATCGCGGCCGAGGGGATGGTCGCCGTACAGCATCTGGTCGGCCAGCACGCCCACCCAGCTTTCCGGCTCATCGTAGATCATCGCCAGCTCTTCGGCGATGACCCGCCGTTCGCGGGTGACATCGCTCGCTCGTAGCCTCGGGTGACGCAGCATATCGGCGACGACCGCTACCGCCGTGCGCAGATGTGCGGCCGGCACGCGGGCGATGTAGCCGGTGCGGTCGTCGCCGGTGAAGGCATCCAGCGAGCCGCCGACGCCTTCGATGGCGAGGCTGATACTCTCCGGCGTCGGGTAGCCCCGCGAGCCTTTGAACAGCATATGCTCGAGGAAGTGGGACGCGCCTGCGATGTCGGCCGGCTCATAGCGCGCGCCGACGCCAACGTAGAAGGCCGCCGTGACCGAGTAGCGGTCGGGTAGCGGAGTGAGAATCAGGCGCAGGCCGTTGGCGAAGGTGGTCAGGGCGTAGCTATCGGCAAGGCGCAGCGAGGAGGTTAGCATGGGCGGGAGCTACGCCAGGCCCAGGCGAGCGAGGTCGTCTTCATTCATGCCGAAGAAATGACCAACCTCGTGCAGAACGGTGATGCGCACCTCGCGCCGAATCTCGGCATCCGTCTCGCATTCCGCCTCGATGGGGCCACGGTAGATGGTGATGACGGGGGGGGCGGTCATGCCGTCGTGGTAGCCGACCGGCGGACCACGATGTAGCCCGAAGATGGTATCGTCGGGCGGGATACCCATCTCGGCCAGGTCTTGCTCGTCGGGCCAGTCTTCGACCACGATGGCGACGCGCTCCAGATAGGGGCGGAAACGCTCGGGAATCTCCGCCAGGGCATCCTCGACCAGACGGTCGAAACGCAGGCGCGTGTCGCGGCGGCGGGCCAGGCGTCGATTACTCTGAGGGCGGTAGGGCATGACGGTTAGTATCCAAGCTCGCGCAGCCGTTCTTCGCCGAATCCGAAGTGGTGAGCGACTTCGTGCAGGACGACGCGGCGTACCTCGTGGCGAATCGCCTCGTCGCGGGCGGGGCCGTCGCCCGGCACGACGATCTCAATCGGCCCCTGAAAGATGGTGATCTTGTCGGGTAGGCTGAGGTTCATGGCGGCCGGGCGGCGTGTGCGCGGCACGCCCTCATACAGGCCGAGGAGAAGCGACCCCGGCCCCAGCCCCACCCGTGCCATTTGGTAGGGGCGCGGCCACGCCTCGATGACGACGGCAACGTTGTCCAGGTAACGTTGGAAAGCGGGTGGGATGCTGTCCAGAGCCTCGGCGACGAGCGCCTCGAAACGTTCGACTTCCATGTGCTAGGCTCGTTGGACATCGCGATTGCCGCCCGAAACTGCCACCAACAGCGCGTAGCGCGCCTGGGGTAGCCAGGCGCGCACCTGCCAGGGCTTTGGGTGGCTCACGGCGAAATGCTGGTAGTAGGGGCCGAGGTTCTGAATCCACCCATACGCCTCTGGCCCACCGTGCTGGAGCATCGTCACGATGGCCATG
>JAHCIE010000264.1 GCA_026129385.1 Anaerolineae bacterium | reverse complement strand
GCTGCTGCCCGAGCGGCTGCGCGACTCGCATCAAGGGCATCGCGGCGCCTTTAGCGCGCGACCCCTGACGCGCCCCATGGGCAGTGGCCTGGACCTGGTGGCGCGCCGCAAGGATGGTAGCGAGTTCCCGGTGGAGATCAGCCTCAGCCCCTTCGAGACCGGCGAGGGGATGTTGGTTACGGCTGTCGTGCGCGACGTCACCGAGCGCAAGCGCGCTGCCGAGGAGTTGGAGCGCCAGGTCCAGCAGCGCACCATCCACCTTCAGGCTTTGCTGGAGTTCAGCCAGCTGCTACTGCGTACCCGCAGCCTGGACGGTATGCTCGACCAGGCGATTCGTCATGCCCTGGCTTTCGTGCCAGACGCCCATCGTGGCGCGATCTATCTGTACGACGAGGAAACGGGCGACCTGACTCTGCATGCCAGCGCGGGCTTTCGCGAAGTGCCCCGGCTGCGGGTGCCGGTCGAGATGGGCATCCTCGGTCTGGCGCTGACGACGCGCCGCTCGTATGTGTTGAATTCGGTGGCCGACTATCGTTCCATTACCGAGAACGCGCTCCGCGAGCGTTGGGAACGAACGATCGTCAACTTCCAGCTGGACCAGGCTCCTACGGGTGCGATGGTGATCCCGCTGGTGGCCCACGACCAGGCCATCGGCGCGCTCATCCTGATGAGGGAAGGCGGCAACGGCGCGTTTGCCACGGAAGAGCGTACCGCGCTCGAGACGCTGGCGAACCTCACGGCGGCGGCCATCAGCGAGGAGCGCAGCCGGTCCCAGGCGCGTAGCCTGTCGACGCAGGTGGCCTCGTTGGAGGAGCAGCAGCGCGAGATGGCGGAGCGGCTGAGCTATGCCGAGGCGGGCATGCTTCAGGCAGCGCGGCTGGCGGCCGTCGGCCAGTTGGCGGCATCCATTGCCCACGAGATCAACAACCCCCTGTATGCGGCCCGCAATTGCCTGTACCTGTTGGAAGAAGACCTGCCTGAGAAGCTGCGCAGCCTGCCCTACCTGGGACTGGCGCGCGACCAGCTCGACCGCATAGCGGGCATCATTGGCCGCATGCGTAACTTCTACCGCCCGGCGCGGGGCGAGATGGCCCCCCACAACCTAAACTATCTTTTGGAGGAGACGCTGGCTGTCGCGGGGCTGAATCTGCGCCACGGTGCAGTGCAGATGATCTTCACGCCGAGCCAGGACCTGCCCGAGGTAGTGTGCAATGGCGATCAGTTGCGCCAGGTGTTTCTCAATCTGGTGATGAATGCCATTGATGCGATGCCGGATGGCGGCACGCTTACCGTGCGTACCGAGGGGCGGCCCATCGGGGCCATTGTTGAGGTTCGCGACACCGGGGTGGGCATCCCCAAGGACATTCGTGAGCGGATGTTTGAGCCGTTCTTCACCAATAAGCCGAGTGGCACCGGCCTGGGTCTGGCCATCAGCGCGCATATTGTGACTCAGCACGGCGGTCGCATCGAAGTCGAGAGCGAGGAGGAGCAGGGCAGCACGTTCCGTGTGCTGCTCCCCTATCAGCCGAGCGCCTAACCGTCAGGAGCGTGCCATGTCTCTGCCGATTGCCCAGATCCTCGTCGTCGACGACGAAGCCCCGATTCGCATTACGATGTCTGAGGTGCTGCGTCGGCGCGGCTACGAGGTGGTCACGGCGGCGAGCGGCGAGGAGGCGCTGGAGCTGGTGCATGAGCGGCCCTTCGACCTGTTGTTGCTTGACCTGAAGCTACCGGGAATCGACGGCGTTGAAGTGGCGCGGCGCGCCAGAGAGCGTCAACCCGACGCTGCGATTATCATCCTCACTGGGCACGGTTCGCTGGAAAGCGCGATGGAGGGCATTCACCTGGGCGTCTTCGATTACATGCTGAAGACCTCCAGCCCGCAGGAAGTTCAGGCGCGGGTCGCGTCAGCCCTGGAGCAACGCAGCGACGAGCGGCGCAGGAAACAGCTTCTCCAGACCTTGCAGACGGTGGTGAGTGAGTTACAGGGGGACGCTGCGCCCGCTCGCGAGGCTGGCCCGGCCGACGAGTGGATCGCCATTGGCGACCTGCAAATCTCGACCTGGAAGCAGATGGCCCGCCTGGGCGACCGCACGTTGAACCTGACGCCGACGGAATTCCGCGTTCTGGTGTGCCTGGCTCAGCAGGCGGGGCAGGTGATGAGCTATCAGCAGATCGTGCGTTGCGCCCAGGGCTACGATGCCGACCCCTTTGAGGCTACCGAGCTGGTCAAGCCCCATATCTACCATCTGCGGCAGAAAGTCGAGCCGGACCCTGCTAATCCGCGCTACATTCTGACGGTGCGCGGCACGGGCTACTTGCTGGCGGTTTCAGGTGAGGCGCGCTAGCGCGGCATGAGGATTGTATGGCGGGCGAGATCATTCTAGTTGTGGAAGACGAGACGAAAATCGCAGACTTCATTCGCCGTGGCCTGATCTATGAAGGCTACCAGGCCCAGGTGGCCAATGATGGCCTGTCCGCCTTGAGCGTGGCGCGAGATACGCCGCCCGATCTGGTGGTCCTGGACGTGATGCTACCGGGGCTGGACGGCCTGGAGGTGTGTCGCCGCCTACGGGCCGGGTCCGACGTGCCCATTCTCATGCTGACGGCGCGGGATGCCGTGCGCGACCGCGTGGCGGGGTTGGACGCGGGGGCGGACGATTACCTGGTCAAGCCCTTCGACTTCGATGAATTGCTGGCGCGGGTGCGGGCTTTGCTGCGCCGACGCGGGGGACGGGACGAGACGCCGGTCGATGACGTCTTACGCTTCAACGACCTGACGCTGTACCCGGCGCAGCGCCTGGCGCAGCGAAGTAGTCGTTCCCTCGACCTCACTGCCAAGGAGTATGACCTGCTGGAACTATTCATGCGTCATCCGCGTCAGGTACTTACGCGGGATGTCATCTACGACCGGTTGTGGGGCTAGGGTGACTTCGGCGGCGAATCCAACATTATCGAGGTGTACGTCCGTTACTTGCGCTCCAAGTTGGAAGCGAGCGGGGAGTCGCGCCTGATTCAGACGGTTCGCGGCGTCGGCTATGCGCTACGTGAGGAGTGACCGGGGAGCGGTATGTCGATTCGAATCCGGCTCACGGTCTGGTACGTTGGCCTGCTGGCTATCATCCTGATCGCCTTCGCCCTGGTCATCTATACCCTTCAAGAGCGGTCGGCCCTGGGCGAGGCGGACGCGGAGTTGCAGACTTACGCCCGCGCCCTGTCCAGCGTCGCCAGTCGTGACCTGCTCATCAAGTACATCAATGGGACGGCGCCCGAAACTACGGCGCGCGGCGCGCCTGCGCTGGCCTTCTCGAGCGCGCAACTCTACGTGCAGTTCGCCAATCTCCAGGGCGTGATCGGTACGCAGGCCCCACGCCTGCAAGACCTTCAGATACCCCTCGACCAGGATATGCGCGACTGGGCAGCCCGGGGTCGGGCTACGAAGCGTACCGTTACGCTACCCGACGACACGGAGCTGCGGGTCTATACGGAGCCGGTGGTCATCGACGGGATGGTGACCGGCTATCTCCAGGTGGCGCGGCCCATCAGCGCCGTCTCGGAGAACCTGCGCCGCCTGGCGACGCTGCTGGTGGTGGGCATCGGCCTGGCCCTGGCATTGGCGGCTCTGGTCGGCGCGCTGTTGGCCGAGGCTGCCTTGCGACCGATTGATAGCGTGACTCAGACGGCGCTACGCATTACGCAGACAGACGACCTCAGCCGCCGTCTGCTCCTCCCGCCCAGTGCGCCGATGGATGAGGTGGGACGTCTGGCCGATACCTTCAACCTGATGCTCGACCGCATTGAGGCCCTCTTCGACACGCAACAACGCTTCATTGCCGACGTGTCCCACGAATTGCGCACGCCGCTGACTACCATACGCGGTAACCTGGACTTGATTCGCCGTAGCGGTCAGGTCGCTCCAGAATCGATGACGGCGATGCAGTCGGAGGCCGAGCGCATGTCGCGGTTGGTGCAGGATTTGCTGCTCCTGGCCCAGGCGGACGCCGGGGTGACGCTCCAGCGGACGGCGGTGGAACTGGACAGCCTGTTGCTGGAGGTATATCGCCAGGCGCGAGTCATTGCCCAGCAGACGAACCCGGGTGTCACTGTTCGCCTCGGCGCCGAGGACCAGGCCACCGTGCTGGGCGACCCGGATCGACTGCGGCAGCTGCTTCTCAACCTGTCGGAGAATGCCGTCAAGTACACGCCGAGCGGTGGGGCCGTGACTCTGGGGTTGGAGCGCCACGACGGCTGGGTCCGGGTGGATGTGGCCGATACAGGGATCGGCATTCCTGCTGAGGATGTGCCCCACATCTTTGAACGCTTCTATCGCGTCGATAAGGCGCGCTCGCGCGAGAAGGGCGGCACGGGGTTGGGCCTGTCGATCGCCCAGTGGATCGCCCAGGCCCACGGCGGCCGGCTCGAGGTACGCAGCGCGGCGGGGGACGGCACGACGTTCACCCTGTGGCTGCCGGTGGCAGCGCCGTCGCTGGCCCGTGAGACCGCGCTGCAAGAGAGTGGCGTGTCGCGGCGAGCTTAAGCCCTTCTCATGCCGCGCTTAACCGCCTCTTAGCGCACCTTAACATTTTGCTCAGGTGTCCTCTCTATTCTTTCCGGTGGTGGGCGCTCTCTATGGGCCGGCCCATCCCCAGGTGCTGTGAGCGAAGAAGAGAGGGTATCTATGAGTACGCGCAGAACAAGCATGGTTGCCGCCCTCGTGGCCGGGGCCTTGGTCGTTGTCTTGGTGGCCGGCCTCGTGGGCGGCGTGATGGGCTTTGCGGCGGCGTGGGTGGCCACGCCACGATTGGCCGGCCGCTCGCTGCCCACGCAATCTGCGGCCGCCGCCGCGCCGTCCACAGTGCGGCCGCCGGCGCCGGCTACTGGCTCGTCGGCCATCCCGGCCGGTGACGAGACGGTGGTGAATGCGGTCCAGGTGGTCAAACCAGCCGTGGTGCTGATCACGAACGGTCAAGGCGCAGGCTCTGGCGTCATTATCGACCAGAAGGGTTACGTACTGACCAATAACCATGTGGTCGAGGGTGGCCGCCAGTTCCAGGTGCGCTTCGACAACGGAGCGACCTCGACGGCCACACTGGTCGGTACCTACCCGGCTGCCGAC
>JAHCIE010000263.1 GCA_026129385.1 Anaerolineae bacterium | reverse complement strand
ACTGGCACGCCCGGACCAGCCTTTGTTGCGCGAACTGCAATTGAAAGCGCCAGGTACGTATCACCATAGCCTGGTCGTCAGCCACATGTCCGAGGAAGCCGCGCATCGGATTGGGGCCGACGCCCTGCTGTGCCGCGTTGGCGCGTACTATCATGATATCGGCAAGTTGACCAACCCATCGCTATTCATCGAGAATCAGGTTGATGGCCGCAACCCCCACGACCAGCTCGATCCGGAAACCAGCGCGCGTTACATCCTTGCTCATTCGACAGAGGGCGTTGTTCGTGCGCAGGAAGCTGGTCTGCCGGGTCGCCTGATCGACCTTATCGCGGAACATCACGGCACGACCCTCGTGCGCTACTTCTATGCCCGTGCCCTGGAGCGGGCCAACGGCGGCCTGCGGCCTGACGCCTCCGCCTTCCGCTACGGGGGGCCTCGCCCCCAGTCGAAGGAGGCGGGTATCCTCATGCTGGCCGATTCGTGCGAGGCGGCGGTGCGCGCCAAACGGCCGGGCAGCCCCGAGGAGATCGAGACCGTTGTCACCCGCGTGATTGATGAACGGCTTGCCGATGACGAACTGGACGAGTGCCCCCTCACGTTGCGGGAGGTGGATCAGGTGCGCGCTGCCTTCTGCAACGTGCTGCACGGCGTCTATCATCCCCGCGTCGAGTATCCCGCCATCGTCGAGCCGGCCGCCAGTGGCGCGCTGGCTGGCCGCGTTGCTACGAAATGAGATCATGCCCCCTAACGACGATGACTGGTTGACAGTTGACATCCAGATCGATGAGACTTTCGCGCCGCTGGTCGACGCCGAGGCCATTGTTGCGGCGGTGCGTCATACCCTTGACACGGTCGGCATCGATGGCGCCGTTGAAGTGTCAATAGTCCTTACCACAGACGAGGTCGTCCGGGAACTGAATCGGGTGTATCGTGGCCAGGACAAGGCCACCGACGTGCTCTCCTTCGGCCAGGACGACGGCGGTCCGTTGTTGCCTCCCGACTTGCCGCGCCTCCTGGGCGACGTAGTGATTGCCTATCCCCAGGTAGCGGCGCAGGCAGGGCGCGCTGGCTGGGACGCGCAGGATGAGCTGGTATGGCTGGTCATCCACGGCGTGCTACATCTGCTCGGCTACGACGACGCGGACGAAGCAGGACGCGCGGCTATGTGGGCCATGGGGGAACAGATTCTCGGTCGCCGGGCGCCGGGCGGCCCCACCGATGGGTGATCGCCGGCGGTTCGTCCAGCCGCCGGCCGCACCAGCCAGGGAGCGCGCCCCGTGGTGGCGCAGCTTCGTCTGGGCGGGGGAGGGTATCGCCCAGACCTGGCGCACCCAGCGGCACATGAAAATTCACGTCGCCATCTCGGCGGCGGTCATTCTGGTGGGCATCTGGCTTCATCTGCCGCCACGAGACTGGGCCGTGCTGGCCCTCACCATCGGTGTTGTGCTGGCCGTCGAGGTGGGCAACACGGCTATCGAGGCTCTGGTAGACCTGGCCTCGCCTGATACCCATCCCCTGGCGAAGGTCGCTAAGGATGCCGCAGCGGGGGCCGTGCTGATTCTGGCGCTGGCCGCCGTCGTGGTCGGGCTGACTATTCTAGGCCCGCCCCTGTGGGCGCGCCTGATGGGGTCGCCCTGAGCTATAATTGAGCTTGCGTAGCGATACCCACATTCCCAAACAATAGGAGACATCTATGACAACACCGGCTGTCATCAAGGTCGATACCCCCGGTGGCATGAGCTTCGACCTCTCGCCGGAACAGGCCATGATTCGCCGCACGGCGCGAGACTTCGCGGAGCGCGAGATCATCCCCGGCGCACGCGAGCGCGACCGGGGCGAGATCTTCCCCCACGACATCATCGCTAAGCTCGGCGCGCTGGGCTTTCTGGGACCCACCGTGCCTGAGAAATACGGCGGGATGGGCCTCGACTTTATCTCAGAGGCTGTCATTTTTGAGGAGATTGGCCGTGCCGATTCATCCATTCGCACTACCCTGTCGGTGCAGATCTCGCTGACCGAGTTGCCTATTCTGCGCTGGGGCACGGAGGACCAGAAGCGCCGCTATCTGCCGCGCCTGGCGTCGGGGGAGTGGCTTGGCTGCTTCGGCCTCACCGAGCCGGGTGTCGGCTCCGACGCCTCCAACCTCGCCACGCGCGCTGCGCGCGACGGCGACGAATGGGTGCTGAACGGGCGCAAGATGTGGATTTCCAACGGCGGGGTAGCAAAGCTGGCCCTGGTCTTTGCGCAGACGGATCCGGCTCTCCAGCACAAGGGGCTGGCTGCCTTCCTGGTCGAGACCGACGCGCCGGGCTTCAGCGCGCCGAGCATCCACGGCAAGCTCGGTCTACGCTCGTCAAACACGGCTGAGCTGGTGCTGGAAGACGTGCGGGTGCCGGCCGACAATATGCTGGGCGACATCGGCCAGGGCTTCCAGATCGCCATGTCGGCCCTGGACGACGGGCGCTTTGGTGTCGCGTCGGGCTGCGTTGGCCTTATCCAGGCCTGCGTAGACGCCTCAACGAAGTATGCGCAGGAGCGTCACGCCTTTGGGCAGCCTATCGCTGGCTTCCAGCTGGTGCAGGAACTCATCGCCGACATGGTGCTGGACCTGGAGACGGCGCGCCTGCTGGTGTACCGTGCGGGCTATCTGAAGAATAAGGGCGTGAAGAACACCCGCGAGACATCATTGGCGAAGTGGCACGCTTCGGAGTCGGCGGTGCGTGCGGCTCTCAACGCCATCCAGGTGCACGGCGGCTACGGCTACTCCGACGAGTACCCGGTCGAGCGTTATCTGCGCGATGCGAAGGTGGCAACGCTGTACGAGGGAACGACGCAGATTCAGAAGCTGATCGTGGGGCGCTACACGACAGGCATCGACGCCATTGCACCGCGGCGGTGAGTGCGCGATTTGACGTAACAAGGCCCTGAGGGTTCCCAGAACCCTCAGGGCCTTGTTCTGTGCGGGTGGCGCGCTAAATGCGGCGTCGGCGGGCGTATAGCAGGCCTGTCGCGCCCATGAAGACGCCCAGGAGGAGCGCCAGCCAGCCGATGGGCAGCGAGGGGCGGCTGGCGACTACCTCGAAGCCGTCCACCGAGCAGCGCGGTCCCGCTGCGCCCTCGCTGGGGCCTTCAGGGATGCTGAGTTGCAGCGTGTGGGGGCCGCGACCCAGGCCGGTCGCCACCAGGTCGCGCGCCTGCCACTGCCGTTCGCCTCGGTACAGTTCGATATAGGAGCGCCCCCTGGCGTCGCGCGGCAAGCCTGCCACAGGCTGCCCGTCCACGGTTACCAGGCAGCGGCCCGCTTCTGGCCCGCGTGAGGTGAGCAAGTCGATGGCCTCCCCCTGGAATTGGAAGGTCAGTGTCGCGCCGGGACGGTCGCTGTTGACGTACGCGCCGCCGCTGGCCTGGGGCGCTAGGACCATCTGCCAGCCACCGGATGTGGCCACCGGAGCGCTCGTTTCCTCGTAGTGGCCGTCACCGGCCGTTTTGAGTAATGCCGTGGCGTCCTTGACAGCCTTGTACATCGTGCGCGGCGTAAAGTCGACGTCGACCATGCGGAAATAGTAGTCGGCGCGATCTGGGGCCTTGTCGCCAACCTGACGGAAGTACCAGATGTTGAACACCCCGGCCCACGGCCAGTTATCGCGCGCGTAGCGTATCCCGTCGACGGTGTATTGGGCCTGTTGTGGCTCTTCAACACGCTTCCAGGTCAGATCGTCCTCAAGGAAGTCGGACGGTGCGGCGTTCCAACCGTACTCGTTGAACCAGATAGGCTTGTTGCTGTCGCCGTAGGCCTCCATAATAGCGCGTTGGAGAGTCACCCGCTGGAAGTTCAGACGGTCGGGGTCGGCCGGGGTAGTCGGCGGATCCGCGAAGCCAAAGGCGTTGGACGATAGGATGTCGAAGCTGTCCTTCGCCCCGGCCCGGTACATTTCCTCGAGGAAGGTCAGGTCCGACAGGTTGCGGCGATCGGCGAAGTTCTCCAGGGTCATAGCGAGGGGGGCCGACAGCACGACGATGTTCGGGTCAGCCTCCTTAGCGCGGGTGTAGGCGATCTTGAGCAGCCGCGCGTACTCGGCCGGGGAGACCGCCCGCGCGCCCCATTCGGGGAAAATGTTAGGCTCGTTCCAGATCTGGATGTATCGAATCTTGCCTTTGTAGCGATTGACGAATTCGTAGACGAAGTCTCCGTAGTCCTCGAAACGGTCTGGCGGCGCTTGCGGGTAGCGGTTGTCGGCGCGGCTCCAGGCAGGTGGCCGGTCGAGGCGGGCGATGACCTGGATACCGTTGCGAGCGAACAGGTCGACCATCTCGTCGTACTTCTGCCAGGTGCTGCGCCCGTCGCCCTCGACGAAGCGGCCCTTCGCCTTCGGCTCGATGGCTTCCCAGGCAAAGGACTGCTTGGCCCAGCCGATGCCCGCCGCCTGGGCCATCTGGATGGTCTTCTCACGCTTCCAGGCCTCGACCTCCAGGTCAAGGAAGAAGTTCGCGCCGTAGGGATTGACGTCGGTGTGAGGGATATCGCGCTGCGCCGCGCTAACGGTGTCAGAGACATAATCCGACCAGCCGTAGATGGCGACGACTATCAGAATCGCTGCCGCGCTGACGGCTGCGAGGAAGCGTAGGAGTCGGGGGTGAGCAAGCCAACGGGTCATGTGCCGAGTCTCAAGGTGCGGGCCTGCCCAGGGGCAGGGTCAGCTGGAACAGGGCCTGGTAGGCTCGATTAACCGCCAGCGGACCATCGCCGCCAATAGCGTGCAGGCGTAGATCATTGGCGGCCAGGCCCAGGCCGGTCCACTCGCCTTCGAAGGGGGTAGCTTCGGTCTGCCAGCTATCGCTACTGGCATCGTAACTGGCGACCGCCTGATTAGCCGGGCCGCCGCCGATGGCGATGATACGCCGGCCCACGGGTGCGGCGGCCAGGCGGCTGCGGGGTTCTGGCAGTGGCGCGCGACCGACCCAGGCAGGCGTTCCGCTGTCCGTAGATGGGTCTAGCATCTCATTGGCCGTCAGCGGGGTGTCGTTAGCGCCACCAATCACGTAGATGTGGCCGTCAATGACGGCCGCGGCAGCGTAGGCGCGCGGGGTGAGCATTGACGGGCCTTCCTGCCAGCCACTTGCGCCCGGCG
>JAHCIE010000262.1 GCA_026129385.1 Anaerolineae bacterium | reverse complement strand
CGTGGAGCGTGGAACGTGGAGCGTGAGAACGGCCAATCTCTAATCTCCAATCTCTCTTCTCTCTTCTCACGCATCACGCATCACGCAGCAGCTACCCTGACGACTGACATCTGACGACTGGCTACTTCCCCATGCACGTTATTGGCACCGCCGGCCACGTGGACCACGGCAAATCGACTCTGGTTGAAGCCCTGACCGGGACACACCCCGACCGCCTCAAGGAAGAGCGCGAGCGGGAGATGACCATCGACCTCGGCTTCGCCTGGCTCACCCTGCCCAGCGGCGAGGTGGTCAGCATCGTCGATGTGCCCGGCCACGAGGACTTCATCAAGAACATGCTGGCCGGTGTCGGCGGCATCGACGCCGCCCTGCTCATCATCGCGGCTGACGAGGGCGTCATGCCCCAGACGCGCGAACACCTGGCCATCCTCGACCTGTTGCGCATCGGGCGCGGCGTCGTCGCCCTCACCAAGACCGACATGGTGGACGATCCCGACTGGCTGACCCTGGTCGAGGCCGATATTGCCGACACGCTCCAGCCCACCAGCCTGGCGGGTGCGCCCATCGTCCCCGTCTCAGCCCGCCGCCGGCGCGGTCTGGCCGAGCTGCTGGCTGCCCTGGAAGGCGTGCTGGCGGAGATTCCGCCCCGTCGCGACCTGGGCCGGCCACGGCTGCCCATCGACCGCGTGTTCACCATCCAGGGATTCGGCACGGTCGTGACCGGCACGCTGAGTGATGGGCGGCTGCGCGTGGGCGACGAGGTGGAGATTCTGCCGCGCGGACTCAAAGCGCGCATCCGTGGCCTCCAGACCCACAAGCAGAAGGTGGAGGTCGCCGTGCCCGGCAGTCGCGTCGCGGTCAACCTGGTTGGCGTCAGCCTCGACGACCTGCGGCGCGGCGACGTGCTGTCGCGGCCGGGATTGCTCAGGCCGACGCGGCTGCTCGACGCGCAGATCGAGCTGTTGCCCGACGCCCCCCGCGCCCTACGCCACAATGCGGGCCTGGACTTCTTCACCGCCGCCAGCGAGATCCCCTGTCACGTCCGCCTGCTTGGCGTCCAGGAGCTTGCGCCCGGCGAGAGCGCGTGGGCGCAGATCGTGCTGGATGAGCCGACCATCGTCGCCCGCAATGACCGCTTCGTGCTACGCCAGCCTTCACCGAGCCTGACCATCGGTGGTGGGACGGTCCTCGACCCCCATGCCCCGCGCCGCCTGCGCCGCTTCCGCCCGGAGACGGTGCGGCGTCTCGAAACCCTGGCCCACGGCACGCCGGCCGAGATCATGCTGGCGGCGGTACAGCGCCTGGAGCCGGTCGAGGCGCGCGAGGCCATCAAGCACAGCGGCCTCGGCGACGCCGCAGCGGATGCCCTGGCCGACCTTCTCGCGAGTGGCAGCCTGATTGTCCTGGGCCAACCGCTCGCTCCCGCCTCTTCAATCTCTCCCCCCCAATCCCTCATCTCCTCTCCTGCGGGCTGGGACGCGCTCGTCGAGCGCCTGGCCGAGGCCGCCGCCGACTACCATCGCGCCTACCCTTTGCGCGCCATGATGCCGCGCGAGGAAGCCCGTACCCGCCTCGGCAGTGGCGGCAAACCGATGCCGCCGAAGGTGTTCAATCTGCTGGTGGACGAGGCGGTGACTCAGGGGCGATTGGTCGTTGCCGAGGCGGGCCTGCGGCAGGCCGACCATCAGGTGCGCTACTCGCCCGCCCAGCAGCAGGCCGTGGATCGCCTGCTGGCGGCGGTACGCGCTCAGCCCTATACGCCGCCCTCGGTGGCAGAGGCCATCGCTCAGGTTGGCCCCGATGTCTTCGGCTCGCTGGTGGAGCAGGGGCGGTTCGTCAAGGTCTCCGACGATGTGATGTTCGGCGGCGATACCTACCGCGACATGGTCGACCGCGTCGTCGCCCACCTGCGGACCAACGGCAAGATCACCGTGGCTGAGGTCCGCGACCTGTTTGGGACCAGCCGCAAGTATGCCCTGGCCCTCATGGAGCACCTCGACGCCCGCAACGTCACGCGCCGCCTCGGCGACGAGCGCGTCCTGCGCTAGGCGGTTTTCCCTCCCCCGCCCCCGGCCTGTAAGAGGGCGATTGCTTAGTACATCTAATCTTTTGCTTGTCACACACTCCCCATTCGTCCAGGCGACAATCGACCAGATGGACGGTGACACCGGCGCCAGGCGGCGATATGCTAGGCATGGTCGCTTCTGGTTGTTCCTCTCTATCCCGTTCATGCCCCCGCCGTTCTAAGCCCGACAGGAGGCGCTATCGCCCGATGAAACCCGCGAAAGTCAAGAACCAGTTTACCCGCAACACAGGCAATGGGACGCCCCCGACCGCCAAGAAGCAGACGCCCCTATCCCTCGACAAAGTCACCGAAGCCTTAGGCAACATCCCCGGTGCGGTGCGCCTGGTGTGGGACGCCAGCGCGTGGGCGACGATCGTCATGGCCGCCATTACCCTCGTCAGCGCGCTGCTGCCGGCCTCGCAGGCCTACGTTGGCAAGCTCATCGTCGACTCAGTGGTCAATTCTCTGAACGTTGGCGCGTCGGCCGAGGTCGCCCTGCGTCTCGCGCTGCCCTTCCTGCTCGCCGAGTTTGGCCTGTTGCTGCTGGGGACGCTGCTGAGCCAGGCGCGTTCACTGGCCGAGCACATCCTGCATGCCCACACCAACCTGCATATTAATACCCTCATCATCCGCAAGGCTCTCGTCCTCGACCTGACCTATTTCGAGAACGCCGAGTACTATGACAAGCTCCAGAACGCTCGCCGCGAGGCCGACTGGCGCAGCCTGCGCATCGTTCAGGGCCTGTTCAATCTGATCCAGAGCCTCATCACCATTCTCAGCTTCGCGCTGCTGCTGCTCCGGTTCAACCCGTTGCTGACCCTCCTGTTGTTCGGCGCGACTATTCCCGCGTTCATTGCCCAGTCGCGCTACTCGCGGCTGAGCTTCCGCATCCTGACCTGGCGCGCGCCCGAGGCGCGGCAGATGATGTACATTGAGCATCTGTTGACCGTCGATGAGTCGGCCAAGGAGGTCAAGCTCTTCGGGCTGGGCGAGCCGCTGCTGCGCAAGTATCAGGCGTTGTTACAGAAGGCCATCCAGGAAGACCAGGATATCGCCGTGCGCCGTTCCCTCGCCTCGGTGGGCTGGGGGCTGATCGCGACGCTAACCTACTACGTTGCCTACGCCTGGATTATCTTCCGCACCGCCGCCGGGGCCATCACCCTCGGCGACATGACCATGTACCTGTCCATCTTCCGCCAGAGCCAGCAGACTTTCCGGGGCATCCTCGACGGCATCAACGGCCTGTACGAGAACGGTTTGTTTGTCAGCAATCTGTTCGCCTTCCTGGACCTGGAGCCGCAGATGCCTGCCACCCTGCACCCCGCGCCGGTGCCGGAGCGAATCCAGAGCGGCATCGAGTTCCGCCACGTTTCGTTCCGCTACCCCGACCGCGAGGACTGGGCGCTGCGCGACGTCAATCTGACCATCGCCCCCGGCGAGAAGCTGGCCCTGGTGGGGGCCAACGGCGCGGGCAAGACGACCCTCATCAAGCTGCTCACCCGCCTATACGACCCGACGGAAGGGGCGATTCTCCTGGATGGCATCGATCTGCGTGAGTACGACCTCAACGACCTGCGCCAGAAGATCGGCGTCATCTTCCAGGACTTCGTGCGCTACCACGCGACGGCCCGCGAGAACATTGGCTATGGCCAGATCGACCGCATGGGCGATGAGGCGCGCGTTCTCGACTCGGCTGAGCGCGCGGGCGCGGCCCCGCTGCTAGAAGGCCTGCCCGGTGGCTATGACACGATGCTGGGGCGCTGGTTCGAGGGCGGGCATCAATTGAGCGGCGGCGAGTGGCAAAAGATCGCCCTCGGCCGGGCCTTCATGCGCGACAGCGAGGTGCTCATCCTCGACGAGCCGACCTCCGCCCTGGACGCTGAGAACGAGGCGTTGGTCTTCCAGCGTTTCGGCGCGTTGACCACGGGCAAGACGGCGGTGTTCATCTCGCACCGTTTCAGCACGGTGCGCATGGCCGACCGCATCGCCGTCATCCAGGACGGCGGCATCCGCGAGCTGGGCAGCCACGAGGAACTGCTCGCCCTGGGCGGAACCTACGCCCGCCTGTTCAACCTCCAGGCGGCGGGCTACCGCTAGGCGACGACCAACGGCGGCATCTATCGCCCCGGTTCATAACACGAAGGTCACACAGGCACGAAGGAGAAATGTATCTCGGCTTCGTGCCTGTGTCTTTGCACGAGTTGCGTCAGGTTCGGTTGGTCTCGCCCACACGCGGGGCCGGAACCTCGCCGAAGCGGCCCACGACCCCACCCCCGCTCATCAGCTCGTCCTCGCGCTCGTCGTCGGCCTGCACCATCTGCTCGACCGCGCCGCCAACGGCGGGCAGCACATCGCCCGCGCGGTAGCGGGCGAGCCGACCAGTCAGGAGCGCAGCCAGGCGAGCGCGCCCGAACAGCCGTCCCTCTTCGGGGGCGCGGGCGGCGGCGCGGCGTGACACAGGCGCGGGGCCAGGGATAAGCCCCTGGCCCCGTCACTATTTTCCCAGCGGAAGCCATCCCTACCCCTGGCGGAACCAATCCCACGAGACCTTGAACAGGGCCGCCTGGCCGGCTGCCAGCAGCACCAGGAACAGGCCTAGCACGATCAGGCTGGTTGTCAGCAGGCCGGGCGCGCTGATTTGCAGCCGCTGCACCGAGGCCTGGGTCGCCGCCAGGCGTGTCTCGGCCTGCTGCAAATTGGCCTGGAGCGCTTTGACCTCGGTGTTGACGTTGCTTACAGCGGCGCGCAGCCGCGAGCCATCGAAGGTCGTGGCGTTGATGGTTGACTCCACCTCGGCAAAATTGCTGCTGAGGCGGTCGAGACGAGTCGTTGCCTCGGTCAGTTGGGGCGGCAGGGGCTGGACGTTGACGCCCGGTAGCCGGTTGACAGTCGTCAGGGTGGCGTCCAGGGCCGTGATGCCCTGGCTGACCGTGCCCAGCGCCTCCCCCACGCGCCCGATGGGCGCGGCCAGTTGCGTGATCTGCTGGTCCAACTGCGCGCCGCGCGCGTCGGTGACCGTCGCGACGGTCTGGTCGAGGCGGTCCAGGCGTTGCACGACATCGGGCATTT
>JAHCIE010000261.1 GCA_026129385.1 Anaerolineae bacterium | reverse complement strand
AGCGCGTCCTGGCCGGGGGCGAAGGCGTCGGCGACGCTGTCCACCTCGCGCCACTCGCCGTTGGGCGCGCGGCCATAGGTCTTGTCGCCCTCAACGCGCATCTCTACGCCGTCGCCGTCCTCCCAGGCCGCGCCCTGCCAGACGCGCATCTGGATACGCTGGTCGGCGCGCTGGAGGCGCCCTTCCACATGGACGCTGTCCTCGCGGCTACTGTGCCCCACGTTCGCCAGGGCGGGCGCGGGGTGGGTGGTCTGCGCCACGTTGGTCTTAAAGCGGAACTCATCGGCGCGCTGAGCGCGCTGCCAGGCGTCCGTAACCCCGCGCTCAGCGCTCAACGCGCTGAAGGGCAGGTGGGCGTCGCCCCACCCCCAGGACACACCCGGCGCAGCCAGAATCACGACGGCCAGCACGATAGCCGCCAGCGCGACCACCGAGCCGATGATAAAGCGAGACAGGCGTGGCATGGGACCCCCTCCTCAGCGAATAACTACCGGGTGGCCTGATAGAGCCACTCATCCAGAAATGCCATCAAGGCGTCGAGACTGGTGAAGGTGTAGCGCCGTCGTTCCTCGCCCACCTCCTCCACGACGTAACGCCAGGCGAGCGAGCCGTCGCTTGCCGCGTGACCGTCTAGCCAGCAGCGGACGAGAAGGGTATGACTCGGTAGCGGGCGTCGTTCCAACATGGCAGTTTCCTTGCCCGTGCGCCGCTTTGCCACGGCGCATAGAATGGTGTACACTCTAGCGCCCCATCGTCCGGGAATCGTCCGGACCACGTCCCACCGCCGCCACGTCTCCGCCACCGTCAGCTCGCCGCCCATCGCGCTCGTCCCATACGAGGGAGATTCACGGGATGCCGCCGAGTCGTCTGTTCGCCTTTGGACCGGTTCGACTTGAGCGCAACGACGCCTCAGCCGTGGGTCTGGAGTCCCGCAAGGCCCTCGCCCTCCTGTGCTACGTGGTCGCCCAGGCGGGCCCTGTCGCCCGCCCGCACCTCGTCGACCTGTTCTGGGGCGACCTGCCTGAGGAGCGCGGCCGCCACAACCTGCGCCGCGTCCTGTCTAACATCGGCGCTAGCCTACCCGGCTGGCTGTACGTTGATCGTCACACCGTCGCCTTCGCTGGTGGCGCCGACGCCTGGGTCGATGCGATCGAGGTGACACGCCTGCGGGCGCGGGGCGACCCCGACACCCTGGCCGCTGCCGTCGACCTGATGGGCGGCGACTACCTGGCCGATCTGTGGCTGGATGATTGCCCCGACTTCGAGACGTGGCTGGTCATCGAGCGCGAGCACTGGCGGCAACGTGCCGCCGAGATGCTAGGCCGCCTCATCGCCACCCACACCGAGACCGGCGACTATGGCCGCGCCCGAGGCTACGCCGAGCGCCTGGTAGCGCTTGACTCGTGGCGCGAGGAAGGCCATCGGGAGTTGATGCGCCTGCTGGCCCTCAGTGGCGAGCGGAGCGCGGCCCTGGCCCAGTTCGAGACGGCGCGTCGCGCCCTGGCCGAGGAGCTCGGCGTCGAGCCGTCACGGGAAACCGTCGCCCTTGCCGAGCAGATTCGGTCGGGCGAGCTGGCCCCGCCGCCTGTGGCGATGCTGGCCCGCCCGCGCCGGCCCGCGCCCCTCACGCCGCTGGTGGGGCGCGAGGCGGAGGTGGCGGAACTCGTGGCGCTGCTCGACCCGGCCTCGGGTCAGCGCCTGGTCAGCATCGTCGGCCTGGGCGGCATGGGCAAGAGCCGCCTGGCGTTGGAGGTGGCCCACCGCAGCGAGAACGTCTACGCCCACGGCACGGCCTTCGTCTCCCTGGACCCACTCGCCTCGGCGGAGTTCCTGGTGTCAGCCATCGCGGGTAGCCTGGGGCTGCGCTTCGAGGGAACGACTGATCCGCGCGAGCAGTTGCTGACCGCCCTGCGCGACAAGGAGATGCTGCTGGCGCTGGACGGCTTCGAGCGCCTGCTAGCCGGAGCCGACCTGCTCATCGACATCCTTACCCACGCGGGCAAGGTAAAGTTGCTGGTAACATCGCGCCAACCCCTCCACCTGCACGCCGAGACCGTGTTCGACGTGGCGGGGCTACCTTTTCCCGACACCGACCAGGACGCCGCAGCCGACTATGCCGCCGTCCGCCTGTTCGCCCAGGGTGCGCAGCGCGTGAACCGCCGCTTTGCCGTGACGGATGCCACCCGGCCGCCCATCCGGCGCATCTGCCGCGCGCTGCGTGGGCTGCCGCTGGGGTTGGAGCTGGCCGCCGCCCTGGTCGCCACCCAGTCCTGCGGCCAGATTGCCGACGCCATCGACGCCAACCTGGACATCCTCACCACCACCATGCGTGATGTGCCACCCGCGCATCGCAGCCTGCGCGCCGTCTTCGAGTGGTCGTGGAGCCTCCTCGATGCGGACGAGCGGGCCGCGCTCGCGACGCTGGCCATCTTTCGCGGCGGCTTCGATGCAAGGGCGGCGGAGCAGGTCGCCCAGGCTAGTCCCGCCATGCTCGGCGCACTGGTCGCCAAGTCCTTGTTGATCCGACCCATGGACGAAGCGCCGTCGGATGCGCGCTACGAGATGCATGAATTGGTGCGGCAGTATGCCCTGGCGAAGCTAGACCAGCGAGGTGATCGCGAGTTCGCGCGTTATCTGGCCTTCTACGCGGGCCTGGCCCGCGAGAGCGAGGCGCAGCTCATTGGCGCGGACCAGGCGCGCTGGTGGCAGCGGCTGGCCGTCGAGCACGACAATCTGCGCCAGGCATTGACCTGGGCGCTGCGCCACGACCCGGCGACGGCGCTGCGGCTGGCCGGGGCGCTGTGGCGTTTCTGGTTCGAGCGTTGCGAGTACGAGGCGGGGGAGCGGTGGCTGGTGGAAGCTCTCGCGACGACCCATGAGGGCGACGCGGCGTCGCGAGCGAAAGCGTTGTTCGGCGCGTCACGCCTCGCTCACGCCCAGGGTCACATCGACGCGGCGTGGCAGCGGCTCGAAGAGGGGCTGCCACTGGCGCGGCAGGGCGGCGACGCGGGCGTACTGGCCTTCACCGCCAGTGACCTGGGCTGGCGGCGCTACGAGCGCGGCGAGCGCGCGGCGGCGCGGGCATTGTGGATCGAGGCGCTCGACGTGGCGCGGCAGGCCGGGGATGGCTGGCTCGTGGCGGTGGTGACGGCCTCGCTAGGCGAGTCGGCGCTCAGCGAAGGAGATATGACGGTGGCGCGGCGTGACCTGGCCGCGAGCGTCGATCTGGCGCGCGACCTGGGCGATGCGCTATTACTAGCCTTCCACCTGGCGCTGCTGGCCCGTGCGCTGACAGCCAGCGGCGCGTGGCCCGCCGCCTACGCCTGTCTCGGCGAGAGCCTCGACATTCGCCAGCGCCTCGGCAACAAGGCCAACGTCGCCGCCTGCCTCGAAGGATTGGCCGCCGTCGCCGCGGCTGAAGGGCAGGCGGCCGTTGCGCCCTGGGCCGTGCAGTTGCTTGGCGCGGCGGACGGGCTGCGCGACATCGTTCACACCCCCATCCCGCCCGTCGAGCACCCGGCCTACGCGGCGACCGTTCAGGCGCTCCGTGACCGCCTCCCGACGGCCGAATTCGCCGCCGCGTGGGCCGCCGGGCGCGCCCTCTCTCTGGCCGATGCGGTGCGGTGTGGGCAGGAGCGTCCCGGTCTACCTGTCCAGCCCAATCGCCTTGATGCCCCGCTTATTCATCCTCTATAGTACCGCCCGCGTTGCTCACGGCGACAAGTACCTGTCCAGGAACTCGCCAATCGCGCCGTAGGCAACGATGCGGTTGCCGAGCTTGACGATGCCGTGGCCCTCATCCTCGAAGCGCAGGTACTCGACCGGCTGCTGCCGCGCCTGCAACGCCGCCACCATCTGCTCCGCTTCGTAGATGGGCACACGCGGGTCATTCGCGCCGTGGATGACCATCAGCGGGGCTGTGATACGATTCACCTTGTGGATGGGGGAGATGCGCTCCAGCACATCGCGGTGATGGGCCAGACTGCCGTATTCCGACTCGCGGTGGGCGCGGCGATAGGCCCCCGTGCGTTCCAGGAACGTCACGAAATTGCCGATGCCCACAATATCTACCCCCGCCGCCCACAGGTCGGGGTATTCAGTCACGGCCGCCAGCGTCACGGGGACGCCAACCATATCGATCATGTGCTCCTACCGGACAGATGCTGCCTCCGAATGAGCAGCATCTCACATTGACGTCATTAGCATCGTCTACTGACTCGGTATCGTGGCTGCCAAGCCCAGATGTACACGTCGAAGTGGTAGGAGCAGTCGGACCAAGAACCTGCCGACCACATAGTATGAGCCGAAGCAGAGCAGGAGTGACTTCGACCATGACACCGCCTTCGCGTCATTAGGTGCGCCTGCCTGGCCACGAACATAAATCACAGCACCACGAAGAAGGGGATGCTCCAGAAGACTTCCCCTATGTTTCATCTCGCAAATACCGGTCCAGGAAGTTGCCAATGGCGCCGTAGGCGACGATGCGATTGCCTAGCTTGACGATGCCGTGGCCCTCATCCTCGAAGCGCAAGTACTCAACCGGGTGCTGGCGCGCCTGGAGCGCTGCCACCATCTGCTCGGCCTCGTAGATGGGTACCCGCGGGTCGTTGGCGCCGTGAATGACCATCAGCGGTGCGGTGATGCGGTCCACCTTGTGGATGGGCGAGATGCGTTCCAGGACGTCACGGTGGTGGGCCAGGCTGCCATACTCCGACTCGCGGTGGGCGCGGCGATACGCGCCGGTGCGCTCCAGGAACGTTACGAAGTTGCCGATGCCCACGATATCCACGCCCGCCGCCCACAGCTCCGGATAGGTACTAAGGGCAGCCAAGGTCATGAAACCGCCATAGCTGCCGCCCATGACGGCGACACGGTTCGGGTTCGCGTTGCCCTCGGCGACCAGCCAGCGCGCCGACGCCGCCAGGTCGGCCACCGAGTCCATGCGTCTCTTCACGTCGTCCAGGTGGGTATAGCGCCGCCCGTAGCCCGTCGAACCGCGCACGTTGGGCAGCAACACGGCGTAGCCGCGCTGGACGAAGTAGGCCACCACGGCATTGAAGGCCGGCCGCGACTGGCTCTCCGGCCCGCCATGCACGTGCACGACCACCGGCAGCTTTCTGGCCCCCTCTCCCTCTGGGAGAGGGTTGGGGTGAGGGTCTTGGGG
>JAHCIE010000260.1 GCA_026129385.1 Anaerolineae bacterium | reverse complement strand
CCGCCGGGCTGGACCCGGAGAAGCCGCCGACAACAGTGGAAGAGTTCGCCGACATGGCCCAGAAGCTCACCAAGCGTGACGGCGACAAGATTACCCAGCAGGGCTTCCCCGTCGAGATGACCGGCCAGGCGCACCAGTGGTTCCGCGAGGTCCTGACCCGCCAGTGGGGTGTCGAGCCATTCAGCGCCGACAACAAGAAGCTCAACTACGGCTCGCCACAGGCATGCGAAGCCTGGAAGTGGCTGACCGACTTCGAGACGAAGTATAAGACCGGCAGCAACGACCTGTTCGACGGGGCCACGACGGCCTTCACCAACGGCAAGGCCGCGCTCCATATCGACGGCTCGTTCCGCCTGGGCGCGCTCGCCAAGGCGACCGGCCTCAACTTCGGCGTCGCCCCGCTGCCGACGCGCAACGGCGTCCAGGCCAACTTCGGCTCGTACTGGACCCACGGCCTGACCAAGAAGGCGGCCGCTGACCCCAAGCGCCTCGAAGCCTCCACCAAGTTCCTCAAGTTCATCACCTCGCCCGAAGCGGGCAAGCTGTGGGTGGAGAAGACAGGCGAGTTGCCGGCCCAACTGAGCGCGGCCAACGACCCCGCGCTGCTGAAGGACCCCAAGCTCGGCGCGTTCGCCCAGAGCCTGCCCTACTCCCACGCCACCTTCTTCGTCGACGAGGCCAAGCAGCGCCAGAACCTGATTGACGCCTTCGACGCCATCCGCCTCCAGGGCGCCGACCCCTGCAAGACGCTGGCCGACGCCGTCGCCAAGGACCAGGCCCTGTACGACGAGTTCTGGGCCAAGATCAAGTAGCCTGCGCAATGCCTGCGGGCGACAGGCCAGGGGCCTGGCCTGTCGCCCGCTTTGGAACGAGGTAACCGTGACGACGGCAACTAAGGCGGCAACGACAACGACTCGGCGCGGGCTGAGCCTTCGGCAACGGCGCATCCTATGGGCCTACGCCTTTCTCTTCGTTCCGCTCCTGTTCTTCCTTGTCATCCGCATCTACCCGACCCTGTCGGCCTTCAACATCAGCCTCCACACCTGGAATCCGCTGTCCGACCAGCGACCCTTCGTCGGCCTTGCCAACTACCAGAAGCTGTGGCAGGAGATGCTGACGCCGACCTCCGTCACCCGCAAGGCTTTTGAGAATACGCTGAAATACGTCCTTATCGGGGTTCCGCTCCAGCTCGCGCTGGGCCTGGGCTTTGCCCTGCTCCTCAATTCCATTTATCGACTGGTCAGTGTGTTCCGCATGATCTACTTCATTCCCTTCGTCACCTCGGCCGTCGCGGTAGCCTGGGTGTGGCGCTGGCTCTACCAGCCCGACTTCGGGGCGATCAATCTACTGCTGTCGGCCTTCCACCTGCCGACCCAACGCTTCCTGTTCGATCCCAGCCAGTCCCTCTTGTCCATCGTCGCCGTCGTCGTCTGGCAAGGCCTCGGTTTCACTATCATCATCTTCCTGGCCGGCCTGCAACAGATTCCCGACGTCTACTACGACGCGGCACGTGTCGATGGGGCGGGGCGCTGGCCCCTGTTTCGTCACATCACCCTACCACTGCTCAACTCGACCATTGTCTACCTGGCCGTGCTGCAAACCATCGCCTTCCTGCGAATGTTCACCGAGGTGCTCAACATGACGCGCCAGGGTGACGGCGGCCCCCTGAATACCACGACCACCGTCGTCCTCCGCATCTACCGCGAGGGCTTTGGCAGTCTCAACATGGGCTATGCCTCCGCGCTATCGGTGGCGCTGTTCATTATCATTCTCGCTATTACCGTCATCCAGCTGCGCTTCCTACAGCGTCGCTTCGACTACTGAGGCCCGGAGCTAGCATGGCCGTCGCCCACGATCTTGATGCGCGTCCTACACCCCAGACCGTTCCCAGCCACCGAACCGGTCGGCGTGGGTCATGGTTCACCGCGTTTGCCTACCTGGCGCTTATCCTTGGCGGGGTCGTGATGATCACCCCCTTTATCTGGATGATCAGCACCTCGCTGAAGCCGGCCGCCGACATCTTCAAGCCCGACTTCTTCCCGGCCCACCCTACCCTCGACAATTACACCCAGGTGCTGACCCGCACCCTCTTCCCCCGCTGGTATCTCAACAGCCTCATCGTGGCGACCCTTAGCACGGTCTCCGTCGCCTTCTTCGACACCCTCGGTGGCTACGTCTTCGCCAAGTTCGACTTCCCGCTCAAGAATGTTATCTTCGTCCTCATCCTCAGCACTCTCATGGTTCCCACCGAGATGCTGGTTATCCCCTGGTATACCATGGCGACCCAATGGGGTTGGGCCGATACGTATTGGGGCCTCGCCTTCCCCGGCCTCATCACCGCCACCGGCTTGTTCCTGATGCGCCAATTCATGCAGGGAGTCCCCAACGAGTTGCTCGATGCGGCGCGCATCGATGGCCTGTCCGAATTCGGCCTCTTTTGGCGTATCGCCGTGCCCCTGGTCAAGCCCGCCATCGCCGCCCTGTGCATCTTCAACTTCCTGGGCAACTGGAACGCCTTCATCTGGCCGCTGATCGTCACCTCCAAGCGCGAGATGCTGACCCTGCCCGTCGGCCTATCCTTCTTCTCCAGTGAAGCTGGCTCCGATTGGCATCTCATCATGACCGGCGCGACACTATCGACCGTGCCACTCCTGATCGTCTTCTTCCTGTTCCAGCGTCAAATCATCCGGGGCATTGCCCTGACCGGACTTAAGTCATGACCGTCTTCCCTCACCCACTCTATCGGCGCATCGTCCTCGAACCCGCCTACGCCGACGCCAGCGCGTATCTCTTCGCGCCCATGCTGGCCGCCCACCGCGCCCATGTGCACATGCTGGCCCGACAGGGCATCCTTAGCGCCCCCTGCGCCGAGGCGATCCTGGCCGCCGTGGCCCAGGTCGAGGCGGAGGGCATGGCGGCGCTGGCGTATCGCCCCGGTGTCGAGGACCTGTTCTTCGCCGTCGAGGGTCGCATCATCGCCCTGGCGGGGGCTGAGTGCGGCGGCAACCTGCAACTCGCCCGTAGCCGCAATGACCTGGGGGCCGCCCTGGGGCGACTGGCTTTACGCGAGCAACAAACCCTGCTTCTCGCCGCCCTGACCGGCCTGCGCCAGGCCGTGCTGCGCCAGGCGCGCGCCCATCTGGATACGCTCATGGCGGGCCACACCCACACCCAACCCGCCCAACCGACCACCCTGGGCCACTATTGGTTAGGCGTGGCCTCGGCGCTGGCCCGGGACGACGCGCGCTTGCGGGTCGCCCAGGCCGTGACCAATTGCAGCCCCCTCGGCGCTGCCGCCTTCACGACCACCGGCTTTCCCATCGACCGCGACATGCTGGCGCGCGAACTGGGATTCGATAGCCTGCTCGTCAACGCCCACGACGCCATCGGCGCCGCCGATCACTATCTCCAAACGGCTAGCAGCCTGATGATTCTCGCCTCCAACCTGACACGGGTGTGTCACGATCTGCTCATTCTGGCGACGCAAGAAGTCGGTGGCCTCACGGTCGACGACAGCTTCATCCAGATTAGTTCCATCATGCCCCAGAAGCGCAACCCGGTGGTGCTGGAGCACCTGCGCGCCCGCCTCGCCAATGTCTATGGCGGGGGCCTGACCCTGTTCGCCCAGGCGCACAATGTCCCCTATGGCGACACCCAGGACATCGAAGATGAGATGCTGGCCCCCCTGTTCCACCTGTGCAGCGTGGCGGACGATTGCTTGACCTTGCTGACCGCCGTCGTCGACACCCTCGTCGTGCACCGTGAGCGGCTGGCAGCGCGGGCGGCCGACGGCTTCACCACCGCCACCGAACTGGCGGACAGCCTGGTACGCGACAAGGGTCTGCCCTTCCGCACCGCCCACCAGATTGTATCGCGCGTCGTGCGCCGCGCCATAGCCGACGGCATCCAGCCCCAAGCCGTCACCGCAAGCCTGGTGGAGGAGGCCGCGCGGGAACTGGGCATTCCACCCCTGGACCTGGACGATGCCTGGGTACGCCAGGCCCTCGACCCCGCCCACTTCGTCGCCATCCGCAATATTCCCGGCGGCCCCGGCCCCCGCGCCGCGTCTGCCCTCCTGGATGCCCTTGAGACTGAGCTGCGCGCCCAGACTCCCAACATCCCGACCAGCCAGAACGATCCATGACCTTCCTGGATGCCTCGGATACCCGCAACTACCGGCACGTCATCGGCCAGTTCGCCACCGGCGTGACCATTGTCGTCATCGCCCGCGACGGCGAGGTGCGCGGCATGACGGCCAACACCCTTACCTCGCTTTCCCTCGACCCCTTGCTGCTCCTGATCGCCGTGGGCAAAACCGCCCACTGGGCGGACTACCTGGACGTGGGCATGCCCTTCAGCGTCAACATCCTGCGTACCGATCAGGAAGATTTATCGCACTACTTCGCCGGTGGCGCACGGCGCGGCATGGCCCCGCCCGCCTTCCACTTTGTCCCGTGGCAAGATACCCTGCGCCTCGAAAGCTGTCTGGCCGCCCTGGCCTGCGAGGTCCAGGAACTGCTGGAAGGTGGCGATCACTGGATTGTCGTCTGCCGCGTCCAGGCTCTCTACACAGGCAACCCACCCCGCGACCCGCTGATCTTCTACGGCGGGGAGTACCGTCAACTGTCCCCACCTGCGGACGAACTCAACGCACCCTGAGACCCGAACAACTCGCCAACCAGCGCCGGATCGATATCCGCCGCCATCTCTGGCGTGATAGCGTTGGCGCGAGCAATCTCTGCGTACAGCCAGCCGCTCCGCTTGACCGTGCGCTGCTGCGTCGCAAAGTCCACGTGGACCAGCCCAAATCGCGCCGCATAGCCCTCGGCCCACTCAAAGTTGTCCACCAAGGACCAGTGATAGTAGGCGCGGACGTCAGCGCCCTCCTGGATGGCGCGGTGGAGTGCGGCCAGGGCACGCAGCAGGTAGGCCGGCCGCTGGCGCTCGACGGTCTCCAGCAAGCCGTTCTCCGTCACCACCATCGGCTTGCCGTAACGCGAGAACCACCGCGCCCACGTATACAGGCCTTCGGGTCGGTTCTCGCCCATCATGGCTGCCGCGCCAGGAACCAGATCGACCATCTCCTGAATGAAGAAGTTGGTCGGACGCCGCCAGGCAAACGCCAAGGGGTAGGTGAAGTAGTACTGGAAGCCCAGATAATCGTGGC
>JAHCIE010000026.1 GCA_026129385.1 Anaerolineae bacterium | reverse complement strand
TCAAGGTCACTGGTACCGGCAAGATTATGCGCGTCAAGATTGGCAAGAGCCACCTGCGCCGCCAGAAGCCGCGCCGTGTCAAGGCCATGTTCGACAGCTATCTCGAAGTCACCAATCCTGGCTTCAAGAAGCGCATTCGCAAGCAAATTCCGTATCTCAAGGCGTAAGCCACCCGCCTCGCTCGTAGTCTGGTGGCCGCCCTCTGGCGGCCATTCTTATGCGAGGTGGTCGGGCAGTCGGGCGGGTTCGTGGACTCCCGCCGACGCCCCACCAGTATCCCTAGGAGGAAAAGTGCCACGTGTGAAAGGTGGGCCTCACGCCCACTCCCGCCATAAGAAGGTTCTCAAGATTACCAAGGGCCAGCAGGGTGGCCGCCATCGCCTGTACAAGACGGCGAACGAGGCGATGCTGCACGCCCTGGAGTACGCGACCCGCGACCGCAAGCGCAAGAAGCGCGACTTCCGTCGCCTGTGGATTCAGCGCATCAACGCTGCCTGCCGCCTAAACGACATGTCCTACAGCCAGTTCATGCATGGCCTCAGGATGAGTGGCATTACCCTGGACCGCAAGGTATTGGCCGACCTTGCGGTCACGGATCCTGCCGCCTTCGCGAAGGTGGTGGAGTCGGCCAAGGGCGCCACGCAGAACGCTTCAGCCTGAGACCGGACACGACGACACGAGTGGGGCGCCCCCAATAGGGCGTCCCACTTTGTTTTGGAGCCTGGCCGCCATGCTTACCTCAAGCCACAATCCGCGCGTCCGCGCCGTCCGCGACTTGCTCGACCGGCGGCAAGCGCGGGAAGATAGCCGCCGTTTCGTGGTCGAAGGCGTGCGCCTGGTCGAGGCGGCCCTCGACGCGGGCGCGCGACCCGTCGCGACCTTCTACGCGGCGGACCTGGCGGCCACGTCGCGTGGCGCAGCTCTTCTGACCCGTCTGCGGGCAGTGGGGGAGGCCGTCGAGGTCAGCGACCACGTTCTGCGTGCCCTGAGCGACACCCAGACACCGCAGGGTGTGGTGGTTGTCGTGCCCTTTCTAGACTGGTCCGCCCGCGCGCCTGGCGGGGCTGCGCCCCTGATTCTGGTCGTCGATGGCGTGCGCGACCCCGGCAACCTCGGCTCGCTGCTGCGGAGTGCGGCGGCGGCCGGTGTCGACCGCGTGCTGCTGGCGCCGGGCGGTGTGGACCTGTACAACCCGAAGGTGGTGCGGGCTGGCATGGGCGCGCATTTCCTGCTGCCCATCACCAGTCTCGATTGGGACGCCGTGGCAGGCGCGATGATGGGGCTGACTGCCCGCGCCGCCACGGCCGACGCCCCGCTGGCCTATGACCGGGTCGACTGGACGGCCCCGTCGGCCCTCCTCATCGGTGGCGAGGCAGAGGGGGTGAGTGTGGCGGGCTTGCGCCTTGCCCGCGAGACCGTCGCCATTCCCATGCGCGCCGGCGTCGAGTCGCTCAATGCCGCGATGGCTGGCACGGTCATCCTGTTCGAGGCGGCGCGGCAGCGGCGAGGGCGATTGGAGACTGGGGATTAGAGATGGGGGATTGGCGGGCAGCTTTGGTCCATGGTCCTTCGTCTTTGGTCCGCCGAAGGCGTTCTGTGCTATCATTCCCGGCTGTGTTTGACACGTAAGGAGCCGCCCATGTTCCAGCCCGTCACGTCCAGGGTTGACTTCCGCGACGAGGAGGCGGAAGTCCTCGCCTTCTGGAAGCAGAGCAACACCTTCCAGCGCAGCATGGACATCCGCGCCGATGCGGAGCGTTTCGTCGTCTACGAGGGGCCGCCCACCGCCAACGGCATGCCCCACTACGGCCACGTCCTGACGCGCGTTTTCAAGGACATCATCCCCCGCTACCAGACGATGAAAGGTAAGTTTGTCCTGCGCAAGGGCGGCTGGGACACCCACGGCCTGCCGGTCGAGATCGAGGTGGAGAAGCACCTCGGCCTCAAGAACAAGCAGGAGGTCGAGGCCTTCGGCATCGAGAAGTTCAACGAGCTGTGCCGCGAGAGTGTCTTCCACTACGTGAGGCAGTGGGAGGAGATGTCCGACCGCCTCGGCTTCTGGTTCGACCTGGACAAGGCGTACATAACCCTCGACCCGGCCTATGTGGAGTCGGTGTGGTCCATCCTCAAGAATCTCTGGGACCGTGATCTCATCTACAAGGGCTTCAAGGTCGTTCCCTACTGCGCGCGTTGCGGTACGGCCCTATCCAGTCACGAGTTGGCCCAGGGCTATGATGATGCGGTGGATCCTTCGGTCTACGTGCGCTTCCCGCTGCGGGATGAGCCGAATACCTACTTTCTGGTATGGACAACGACACCCTGGACGCTGCCCGGCAACGTGGCGCTGGCCGTTGGCGAGGACATCGACTACGTGGTCGCCGAGCAGGGCGGCCAGCGGCTTATCGTGGCCGAGGCCCTTTCCCACATCGCCTTGCACGGTGAGTTTCGCGTTGTGCAGCGGTTGAAGGGGCGCAACCTGCTGGGCAAGCGCTACCAGCCACTCTACACCTTCCTGCCCGTGACGCAGGATTACGCCTACGTTGTGACTGGCGACTTCGTCAGCACCGAGGATGGTACGGGTATCGTCCACATCGCCCCGGCCTTCGGCGCGGACGACATGGACGTGGGCCGCGCATATGGGTTGCCGGTGCTGATGACCATCAATGCCCAGGGCCAGTTTATCGACGCGGTGACGCCGTGGGCGGGGCAGTGGGTCAAGGATGCCGACCCGCACATCACGGCGGATCTCAAGCAGCGCGGTCTGCTGTACCACAGTGACACGACCGTCCATACCTACCCGTTCTGCTGGCGTTGCCATACGCCGCTGCTGTACTATGCCCGTGACACGTGGTACATCCGCACCACCCAATTCAAGGACGAGTTGCTCGTTAACAACGACAGAATCAATTGGGTGCCGGAGCACATCAAGCGCGGGCGCTTCGGCGAGTGGCTCGCCAACAACGTCGATTGGGCCTTGAGTCGTGACCGCTTCTGGGGCACGCCGCTGCCACTCTGGGCATGCGACGCCCCCCAGTGCGACGAGCGAAGCTTTATCGGATCGCGCGCGGAGTTGAGCGCGGCGGCCGGCCGTGACCTGAGCAGTCTCGACCTGCATCGCCCCCACGTGGACGAGGTGACCTGGCCGTGCAAGTGCGGGCAGGGGACGATGCGCCGCACGCCTGAGGTCATCGACACGTGGTTCGACTCGGGCGCTATGCCCTACGCTCAATGGCACTATCCCTTCGAGAATGGGGAGATGTTCCGCGAGCAGTTCCCCGCCGACTATATCTGCGAGGCCATCGATCAGACGCGCGGCTGGTTCTACACGCTGCACGCCGAGGGCACGCTGCTCTTCAACAGCCCCGCGTTTAAGAACTGCCTGGTCCTGGGTCACGTGCTGGCCGAGGATGGGACCAAGCTGAGCAAGTCCAAGGGTAACTATGTGCCGCCCATGGACGTCATCAACCGCTATGGCGCAGATGCCACGCGCTGGTACTTCTTCAGCAAGCCCGCCTGGGCGCCGGGGCGATTCACGGCCGAGCAGATCGGCGACGTGATACGGCGGCTCATGCTCACGGTCTGGAACACCTACAGCTTCTTCGTCACCTACGCCAACCTTGACGGCTGGACGCCGGGCGATGACCCCTTCGCGGAGGCGGAGCTGTCCGACCTCGACCGCTGGCTGCTGGCCGAGTTATACGACCTGGTGCAGGTGGTGGACGAGAGCCTGGCGAGCTACGAGATCCACGTCGGCGCGCGCGCCATCGAGGACTTTGTCGAGAGCCTGTCCAACTGGTACGTGCGCCGCTCGCGCCGCCGCTTCTGGAAGAGCGGCGAGACCGATGCCGACAAGCAGGCCGCCTATGCGACCCTGTACACGGCTCTGACGACGCTAGCCGAAGTGCTTGCGCCGTATATGCCGTTCCTGGCCGAGATGCTGTATCAGAATTTGGTGCGCTCGGTCCGCCCCGACGCGCCGGATTCGGTCCATCTGACTGACTTCCCAACCCCGCCGGCCGCCTGGCAGAATACGTCGTTACTCGAGGAGATGCGCCTGACGCAGCGGCTGGCGTCGGTAGGCCACGCCGCCCGCAACAAGGCGGGCATCAAGGTACGCCAGCCCCTGGCCGAAGCCATCGTTGCCGTGCGCACGCCCGCCGAGGCCGCCGCCGTCGCCGACCAGGCCGATTTGCTGGCCGATGAGTGGAATGTACAGCGGGTGACCAGCGGCGGCGAGGACACCCTGGTCAACTATCGTGTTCGCGTCAACCCGGCGAGGCTCGGCCCCAAGTATGGTAAGCGCCTGGCCGCTATCCGCCAGGCTGTAGAGGCCGCCGACGCGGCCATGCTGGCTCACACCCTGCGGCGGGGCGAGGCGGCGCCGGTCGTCGTAGACGGCGAGGAAATCTACCTGCTGCCCGAAGAGATGAACGTCGAGGTGACTGACCGCTCCGGCTATACGGTGGCTGAGGAGAACGGCCTGGTCGTCGCCCTGGACACGACGCTAACCGACGAGTTGCGCCGGCTAGGACTGGTGCGCGAGCTGGTGCGGCGCATCAATTCGATGCGCAAGGACGGCGGCTTCGACATCGCGGATACTGTCATCACCTACTACGAGGCCGATGGCGAGGTGGCCGACTTGATGCGCGAGCAGGCGGGCACGATCCAGGGCGAGACGCTCAGCACGGCCCTGCGCGCTGCTGCCCCGCCTGCCGAGGCCTACCGCGAGACCTTCGCCCTCGACGGCCACCAGGTGACGCTGGGGCTGGTGAAGAATACGTAGGGGCAGGTCCCCGGTCGAGGGCGGCTACGGGGGGCCGTCCCTACGGGGGCGGTGCACGCATAACAGGAGTAGGATTGTGACATCACCCATTCCCCAACAGAAACTCGCCGAGCTGCGCGCCGCGTTGCTGGCCGAGCAGCAGGAATTGGCGGACGAGCGCGAGCGCCTCATGGAGGCAGTGCGCGCCTACACACAGGATAGCGAGGGGCACGGCGACTACGGCGACAACCCCGCCGATCAGGCGACAGAGGTCTTCGAGCAGGAGAAGGATCTGGCCCTGGTGGACGCGCTGACGGCCCGCTCCGAGCAGGTGGCGCATGCCTTGCGACGCATGGACGAGGGCACGTACGGTATCTGCGAGGTGTGCGGCCAGCCCATCCCCATCGAGCGCCTGGAGGCCCTGCCCTCGGCGACGCTATGCATCCGTGACGCCAATAACATGCGAGGACGGGCGTGACTCAACAGCCAGCGTCGAAGCCAGGTCCCTGGTTGATGCTAATGGTAGCGGCCCTGGTGTGGCTGGCGGATCAGGCCAGCAAGCTGTATGTGGTCCGCAACCTGGCCTTGGGCGAGGTATGGGCCCCGATTCCGTCGCTGGAGCGCTTCTTTACCTTCACCCGGACGACGAACACTGGCGCTGCCTTCGGCCTGTTTCCCAACGTGGGTGGGCTGTTCGTGCTTATCGCCATCGGCGTCATCATCGGCATCATCATGTTCTACCCGCGCCTGCCCACCGAGCATCGCATCGTGCAGGTGGCGCTAGGGTTGCAGCTGGGCGGCGCGCTGGGCAACCTGACCGACCGCCTCACGCGCGGCTCGGTGGTCGACTTTCTCGACTTCAAGTTTTGGCCCATCTTCAATGTGGCCGACAGCGCCATTGTTGTCGGCGTACTGATTCTGGCCTTCTATCTGCTGCGCGAGGACTTCCAGCCGAAGCCCGTCCCGACCGCCGAACCACCGACCGAGCCACCGAGCCTGCCGCGCGTCGATGCCGAGCGTACCGAGTGAGGGCCACGGCGTGGCCGACTCCCAACGCCTGACCGTCCCCGCCGACGCCGTGGGCCTGCGCCTCGACAGGTTTCTGGCCGACGCCCTGCGGGACTTGTCGCGGGCGACCCTTCAGCGTCTCATCCGCGATGGCGACGTCCGCATCGACGGCCGAGTTGCCAGGCCGAGCCGGCGCGTGGTGGGCGGCGAGACGATCGAGGTGCATGTTCCGCCGCCCGTGCCCCTGGACGTCACCCCCGCGCCCGACATTCCGCTGGACATCATGTACCAGGATGCCGATCTGCTGGTGCTGAACAAGCCGGCCGGCCTGGTCGTTCACCCGGCTAGCGGCCACGCTGACGACACGCTGGTCAACGCCCTGCTCGCCCACGTCCCTGACCTGGCGGGCATCGGTGGTGTGCAGCGGCCTGGCATCGTCCACCGCCTGGATAAGGACACGTCGGGCCTGCTGTTGGTCGCCAAGCATGACGCGGCCCACCAGGCCCTGCAGGCACAGTTCAAGGCCCGCAGTGTAGACAAGGTCTACCTCGCTCTGGTCGAGGGCCACGTCAGCCCGCCGCGCGGCCGAATCGATGCGCCGATTGGCCGCGACCCTCGTGACCGCAAGAAGATGGCGGTCGCGACCAGCGGCCGCCCCGCTCAGACAGAGTATCGCGTGTTGGAGATCCTGGACGACGTGGCCCTGGTGGAGGTCAACCTGTTGACGGGCCGCACTCACCAGATCCGCGTCCACCTGGCGTCCATTGGCTACCCGATTGTGGGCGATCGGCTGTACGGTCGCCGCAAGTCGCGCCACGGCCTGGGCCGCCAGTTCCTGCATGCGTGGCGGCTCGCCTTCAACCTGCCTGGCAGCGGCGAGCGCGTGACCTTCACCGCGCCCGTGCCGGATGACCTGCGCGCGTTGCTGGTTCAGTTGGGCAGTAAGTGGACAGCAGCGCATGCATGAACGTGCGCGACGGGTCGGAGCGGCGGCGCGGCTAGCGTCCGTCGTCAAACTCGATCCACAGGCGGCCCTTGTCGCTGCGCACCGACTGCACCTTCATCCCCTGAAATGCCTTTGACTCGAATAGCTGCTGGTTCAACTGTGTCTCGATCTGGTTCAGGATACCCGTAAGAGCTTCGGGTAGCATGGAGCCTGGAATCGGGAGCGGACCAACTTCGACCTTGCCTAGCGTCAGCCCCAACTGGCCTGCGTCTGGCGCTACGGTCACGTGGACACGCGCCGGAATCACCGGCGTCAGCGGGCCGACGTTCAGCCGTACCCGGCTGTCCATGATAAGCTCGGAGCCGTCATTCACGGCAATTTGCATGTCGCGGTCGAGGGGGGCGTTGGCGGGCAGGGCCGCCTGTACCTGGCGCGTCAGGTAATCCTGGCCCAGTCCGACAACAATGTCGTTGGGGCCGCGCGTGAGAGTGTTGGGGGCCGGGATACTGGTCGGCGGGCCTGGCGCACTGACTACCGCGCCAGCGGCGGGGCGGCGGCGCGGGCCGGCCGATACCCCACGCGCCTGCCAGGCCTGTCCACCATAGGGAGGGTGAAGGTGATGAGCGCGCCGCCCAGCGCGCCCACGACGATGCCGAACCAGAAGGTATAGCGAGGATTCTCACGCATAGGGAGCACCTTGGCCAGGATAGGTAGGAATGTCATCCAGGGCCAGCGCCTCTGGCCCGCCGAACTTGTGGATGCGAATGGCCCGCATGGGGTCTCCTGTTACTGAAGCAGGGCCTCGATGGTGTGATTGGCGTTGACGACACGGTCGGCGAGGATGGTTGCCACCAGACGATTGAACGCGGCAGCCAGTTCCGGCTCGCGCTCGTTCATCGTCGCCAGGGCGGCGTTGGTCAGGCGGTAGACGGTTCCTGGCTCCTCGACGACCACTGAGGCGGTGCGGGGTGTGGCGAGGAAGAAGCCTAGCTCGCCAACGAGTGTCCCCGCGCCCATGGTGCGCAGGCGAATCGGGTCGCCGCCTGGATGCTCAAGCAGGACGGTCACCTCGCCCGCCTCGACCAGGTACATCTCGTCGGAGGCGTCGCCCTGCCGTACGAGGTATTCGCCCGGCTGGACCTCCATACGCTCCATATAGGCCATCAGGCTTGCCGGCGGTACGTTGGGCGGCAACATGGGCGCGAGCTGCCGAATCAGGGGCAGCGCGGTGTCCCCCTCGGTGTGCTCGGCGGCGAGAATCGCGTCCTCCGCCCACTCGACACCGTAGTCAAGGGTGGAGAAGACACGCTGGTCTGGCGCGTCGTGCAACGGGTACCCGGCGCCGCCGAGCTGCTCTCGCACGGTATCCGACAAGCCAGTGAAGATGAGGGTGATGTCTCGCGCCGATGTGACCTGCCGCAGGCGGGTGAAACTGAGGACGGCCGACGAGTCGACGCCGGTCACCAGTTGGAAGTCAAGGACGACGTAGCGAGGCGAGCGGCGGGCAGGGTCATCCAGTCGGGCGCGAATATCCGTGAGCAGGCTGTTGGCAGTGCCGAAGAACAGGAAGCCTTGCAGCTTCAGGATGTAGATAAGGTCGCCGTTGTCGCGCAGGAGTCGCTCGCTTTTCATGGTGCGGTCGACGTTGCTGCGGTAGGTCAGGCCCGACAGGCCGTGCTTGACGACGTTGACGCGGCTGTAACTGACCACGAACAGGACGGCGGCCACGACCAGGCCGACCGCGACACCGGCCAGTGGCCCCGCTACGACGATGACGCCGAGAATGAGCAGGATCAAGGCCCAATCGACATGCGGAAGCTCGTGCCACGCCTCGACTACCCATTCGGCAAACAGGCCCAGACCGAGGAACACCAGCAACCCACCCAGGACCATGCGTGGGATATAGCCGATGAGCGCAATCTCGGTGGCCAGGATCAGGGCGGAGAGCAGCGCGCTGACGAGAGGGACAAGGCGGCTGCGCGACCCCATACGCGGGGCGATGAGGGACAGGCCGCCCTCGGTATAGCCGGGCATACCCCCTAACACGCCGGTGACCATGGTGGAGACGCCGGTGATGCGCAGCTCGCGGTCCAGGTCGGCGTCGGTGCGCGTGGCCAGCTCCAACTCGGTCGAGTTCAGCAGCAGGCCGATGGCGGCCAGGACCATGATGACCAGCATGTTGCCGAGCTGCTGGAAGACCAGCCCCCAGTCCACGAAGGTAAAGGCGGCTGGCTGCATGGGCGGCCAGTGGAAGCCGCCGGAGAAGGGGCCGAGCAGCCAGCCCCGTCGCGCCGCCTCGTCTACTGGAATGCCCATGAGAGCGAGAGCGACATAGAAGACGGGAATGGCTCCCAGGAGGATGGCCGGCGTCAGGTAGAATCGCCGGTAGCGCCGCGCCAGGGCAAACAGCAGGACGCCGAGGAGGGCGCCGGGTAGCCAGCGGATGAGCAGGTCGGGCGCGCCGAGTTTGGGGATGAGGCCGAACTTGAAGTGGACATCCAGCATGACCTGGAGCGAGCCTTTGATAAGCAGCCAGCCGGTCCCGGCCAGGAAACCGCCGATGACGGGGTAGGGCACGAAGCGAATCAGTCGCCCCAGATGAAAGCGGCCGAGGAGTAGGAAGAACAGCCCCACAACCAGCGAGGTGACGACAATGGCGGCCACCACCGTCGGGTAGACCTGCTCCTCGTGGCCGTCCTCCACAAGGGTCGTGGCGACGGCCGTGACGATGACGGCAAGGACGACGGCGATGGTGTCCTGCGGGGTGGCAATAACCGTCGGCAGTGAACTGGCCATACCGACGATGACGCCCAGGACGACGGCGCTGGTCAGGGTGATGCCCAGGCCGCGATCCAGATAGGGCGACATCTCGCCGGAGAAGATGAGGGCAGCGAAGGCGACGTTGAGCATGACGACGACAATGCCCGTCACCAGCCCGGCCACCAGGGCGGGTCCGAGGGCCACACTCGTGGGCGCGAGATGGCCCCCGTGACTGTGCGATGGACTCTTATGCTCTTCAGGCACGCTACCCCCACCGTCGACAAATCAATGCAGTTTCTTCCAGAGGATAAGCTCAGTGACGTCGGGCAGGACGTAGGCGGGCAGCGCGCCTACCTGAATGTAGCCCAGGCGTTGATAGAAGCGCTGCGCGTCGATGTTGAAGTCTGATACGAGTAGGAACATGTCGGGGGCGACGTCAGCGACAAGGCTCTCGGCGGCCGCCATGAGCGCATCGCCGACGCCCTGGCCTTGACATGCGGCGGCGACGCCGAGCAGCCGAATGTAGCCACTGCGGGCGAAGCCCCCGCGCGGATAGACCAGGACGAAGCCAGCCAGTTCATCATCCACCCGCGCCACCAGGACGCGGCCGCCGTGGTCAGGTGCGTCGGCCAGGGTGCGCCGTGCGCCTTCCCGCGTGACGGTGTAGCGTTGCCACAAGGGAGTGGCGACGATCAGCCCGGCGCAGTCGTCCAGGTCGGCCGCTGTTGCTGGGGTGACGCGCGCTGCAGCGAGGGGGGTGTGGGCCTCGGAGGCCACGTTCAGTGACCGCCGAGCTGGCGCAAGGTGCGGACTCGTTCCGGGTCGGTGGTGGCGCGCAGGTACTCAGGGGGCCGCATTTCGCCGCCCATGAAGACGCGCTCGTTGCGGTAGACCATGAGGCTATCGATCATTTTGGGGGCGGCAAAGTGAAGCTCCGTGGCCCCGGTCTGGGCCACGACGCGGCGGATGGTGCGCTCGCTGGCCCCGCCGGGCATGATAATGACGCGCTCGCGGGCCTGGCGCATCAGCTCGCGAATCAACTCCGCGCCTTCCAGGACCGTCGACTCCTGGCCGGTGGTCAGGATGCGGTTGACACCCAGGTCGAGTAGATCGTCCAGGGCGCGGAACGGGTCGCGGGTCATGTCGAAGGCGCGGTGGAAGGTGACGTTCATGGGCCGCGCCAATTCAATGAGGGCGGCGGTACGCGCCTTGTCTATCTCGCCGTCGGGGGTCAGGATGCCGATGACGACGCCGTCGGCGCCCAGTTGCTTGGCGACGGCGATGTCGTGGCGCATGATGTCGTACTCTACATCGGAGTAGCAAAAGTCACCACCCCTGGGGCGGATGATGACTTGCACGCCGATGGTCAAGAGCTTGCGGGCAGTGGCAATGCTGCCTGCGCTAGGGGTTGTACCGCCTTCCAGAAGATTGTCGCATAGCTCGACCCGGTCGGCCCCGCCCGCCTGGGCGCCGAGGGCTGACTCGACTGAGTCGACGCACACTTCGATGGTGAGAGATTGCATGGTCATCTGGCCTCCGTGCTGCATGCTCTACGTGAACCGGTTCTCTGAGGATAGTACCCAGAATGGGGCGCGCGTCAAGGCAGCGGCCCCTCAGGCATCCTGTCTGAGGGGCCGCTGGTTCCCATCGGCGGGGTTTGAGCGCTAGGGACTCGTGCGCTCGACGTAGAAGCGATACTCGTGGGCGGCGTTGCAGGCGAACTTGATACGGGCCAGATTCTCGGTCGTGGACTGGCCGCTGGCCGGTCCCTGGCAGGCCGCGCCGGTCACGTCGCTACACCACGACTTGACGAAACGGTAGCCGCTGGGCACGATGAGGCTGACCTCCGAGATGCCGTTGTCGATGCCGCCGTAGAAGGTGCGCAGGTCGAGGGTGGCGAAAGTCGACTCGCCGCTGACCGGGGTATTGAGGCGGGGCGTATTGAAGATGGTGATCCCGTTGCGCGTCCCCACTGAGCGCGTGGCGAACAGGCCCGGCGCAAAGCCAGCCAACTGCACTTCGCTGCCGTCCGCGCGTTTCTCGTACAGTCGGAACACCGAGATGAAGGTGCAGGTGGGCGTGGGACTAGGTGTTATTGTCGGCATCGGCGTCATTGTCGGCGTAGGCGACGGTGTGGGCGTAGGTGTGTTGGTCGGAATGGGCGTTGCCGTGGCCGTGGCGGTCGGCGTGGGGCCGGACCAGACGCCAAAGACGCCGCTCTGCCCCCAGAGCGAGGGGTTGTAGTCGGGAGCCTGGCCCTGCACGCGGACGCAGTAGTTCAGGCCAGTCTGGCTGGGGGTCGTCCAGGCGATGGAGGACGCGCCAGCTGGCGTCACGCCGATGGCCGTCCAGTTCTGATCAGTGGGAACGCCGATCAGGATGTCATCTATCCACCACCCATCACGGGCCAGACTGCGGTCGTCGGCCTGCTGGAAGCGGATCTGAATGCGCTGGCCGACGAAGTCGGCCAGGTTGGCGCGCGTTTCCACCCAGCCGCCGCTATCGCCACTGAAGGCACGGCGACCGCCAATGGGACTCTCGAAGTTGGCCGAGATGGTGGCGTTGTAGCCATCCTGGGTCAGCCGCGTGCCCAGGTCCTGCCAGGTCGTGCCGTTGGTCGAAATCTCGACGACGCCGCCGTCATAGGCGCTGGTCGAACCGGACTCGAGGTTGTACTTGTGGCGGAAGGTGAGTTGCGAGCCGTTGCCAACGGTGATGGGCGGGGTAACCAGGAACTGCTGCACTATCTCGCCCTGACTGGGCGAGAACCAGCTGTGTGTGGGGCTGAAGGCCTCGCCAGTCACGATGCGCCAGTCCGCCGAGCCGCCAGTGTGACTCACCAGCCAGCCGCCCATACCATTCTCCACCGAGTCGAAGAAGTCACCCTGTGGGCGGCACTGCGCGCTGAATTCCACCGTGTAGGTCGTCTCAGCGGGCGCGCCCTGGCTGTTCCAGGTGATATTGATGGGCGTGGAGGGGGCGATGTACTCGCCACCAGTGGGATAGGTCACGCTGGGAGTGGGCACGTCGGGCAACGTGATCAGGCCGCGCTCGGCGGCGCAGTGTGTGATGGTCCGCTCATTCGCGCTGGCGAACAGATTGCGGTCGGCAAGGAGTAGAGCGCCGACGGCATCCTCGAAGGCGTTGTTGCTCGAGTCGGGCACGATGCTGAAATGGCTCTGGAGAACGAGCTTCATCACCTTATCGCGAGCGGTTGCGTCGGCTCCCATGCCTTCGTAGACGCATGTCAGGGTGGCCGACCAGAAACGACCGTCGTCATGCTCCTCGGTTGGCGTGCCGCTGTAGCGGCCAATGTCCAGGCCGGTATTCTCGTTGCGGCCATTGGTCCAGCGCAGGCAGCCACTGCCCGCGTTGCCCGAACGGCTGGCAGCTTGTGGCATCCCACTCGCCTACGCAGTATCGGCCCCCCGTGAGATAGGTCGGCGACCCCTGGTTGACGTAGTACAGGCGGCCAGGAAGTCGCCGAAGCCCTCGCCCATGGGCGCGCTGTTCAGTGTCGCTGCTGGGGCCCCAGCCCGGCACTGATTGGCCTGGACGGCGTGGGGCGTACTCGTGGATGACAATATCGCCATCCTCAGCGTCGTTGACACCGCCGTCGCCAAAGTGGAGCGCCTGGTCCTCGTCCGAATAGTACGAGTTGTCGGCCGCGAAGCAGTGGACATTCACCGGCACGGAGCGGTTGTTGACGTTGGTGAAGCCGAGGGATTGGAACCAGGCCTGCACGCCGTCGATAGCCGTGTAGGTCACGGCCTCGGCGAAGCGGTCCGTCATTGCGGGTGTAGTTGAAGATGCGGCTGGCTTCGCGGGCCTGGCCCGGCTGGTACGCGAGAGTGCAAGTCAGTGACGCCGGGGTGCGGTCATATCCACAGCGCCGCGTAGCAGATACCGGCCGTCGATGGGGTCGCGCAGGCCGTTGATGGCCAGGGTCACGCGGGCCGCGTCCAGGGCCGGGGTTGTCTGGCCGGCATTATCGCGCAGGGCCGTATCACCGGTTGGCTGGACCGGGTTGGGGGGTCGTAGGTTAGAGCCGAGCCGGCCGGCGTTGCCGTGGGGGTAGTCCGGGGGACCGTGACGCCCAATGGGCTGGGGCGGCGGTTGGGGCTGGGTGGCGGCGCCGCTCCGCTACGTGGGGCGGGCTTGGGGTCGCCCCAGATCGCATTCCATTGCGCCATGACCTTGCCCGATTGGGCCGACACCATCGTGTGCAAGTCCTGGGGTGGGTTGTCGGTGTAGTGGATGACGTGCCAGGCCAGTTCGGGCGTGATGCCGTCGCCATAGATCACCAGACTGGTCTTCGTTGGCGCGCGGAGCGAGGCGGCGCCTTTGGTGGTGGCGGTGGCAGCTTGCTCAGCGTCGGCCGCGCTCACGACCGGCTTGACGGCCACGTTGAGCCTGGGCAGCGTGTTGTTCACGATCAGGTCTACGTTGCCGCTCTTGCTGTATTGGACCAGCGCCTGGCCGAGGAAGACAGGCACGCCCTGGTACAACTGCTGAAAGCGCACCGTGGTGGCCGCGTCACCAGGCTGGACGGCGGTCATCGCCAGTGTGCTTTGGGCGCTATCCATCCCCATTGCGGAGCGACGCGCCGGCCCGGCCAGGATGCTCCGGGCCAGAGTCTCGGGGTCGCCCTGGGGGTTGACGATGCCGCAGTCCTTGAGGCGGCGCGCCACGCCCTGCTTCGAATAGGTAACCTCCTGGCAGCCCGTGACCTGGGCGGCGGAGGCGGCTGGCACAGGGCCCTGGGCGTGGGCCGCGTTCACCGCAAGCATTAGGAGCATCAGGGGCAGCAGGAAGCGGGCAAGGCGTGACATGTGGTTGTCTCCATCGGGTAAGGCCAGAGGACTAACTCAAACGACGATTCATCCTATGATGACGCTGAAGGGTGGGCTTTCGTCACGCTCCGCCGTGAAGGATTATGGTCGCTGCATGCGATGCCGCACCAGCGTCGCCTCGATCTCGCGGCGCTCCTCAGCATCAAGGTCGGCCACGCGCAGCGCGCTCTCCAGGTCCACGATGGCGGCCGCGATATCGCCCAGAGCCGTGTGGGCCTCGGCTCGGCCGCGATAGGCGTCCACGGTGCGCGGGTCGAGGTCGAGAGCGCGATCATAGTCAGTCAGCGCCTCTTGGGGGCGCTCCAATTGCACCAAAGCGTCGCCGCGATGGACGTAGGCTTCAACGTACTCGGGGTCAAGGTCGAGGGCGGCCGTCAGGTCGGACTGGGCGGCGTCTGCGTCGTTCACGGCCAGGTAGGCCAGGCCGCGATTGTTCAAGGCGGTGGTGAACTTGGGGTCGAGTTCCAGGGCGCGGCCGTAGTCGACAATGGCGGCGTAGACGCGCCCCCGGTCGTAGAGGGCGTCCCCCCGGTTGTTGTACGCGACGGGGTCCTCCGGATCGACCTCAATGGCCTGGGTGTAGTCGTGGCTGGCGGCAGCGTGGTCGCCAAGCGCCCAGTGGGCGTCGCCCCGATTGCGCCACGCCTCGCCCAAGTCCGCATCCAACTCGATGGCGCGGCTGTAGTCGGCGACTGCGCCGCCATAGTCGCCGACGTCATAGCGGGCATCGCCGCGCTGGTTGTACGTGTCGGCCTGCGGCGCGATTTGCAGAGCGTGGTCGTAGTCGGCGATAGCGCCTGGCAGATCGCCCAGGTCGGCGCGACACGCAGCGCGCGCCACGAGTAACTCGGGGTCGTCGGGCCGCAGGCTTAGCGCTGCCGCATAGTCGCTTAGCGCAGCGTCATCCTCGTCGAGAGCCTGATGGGTCTCGGCGCGCTCCGCGTAGGCCTCGACGAGGGTTGGATCCAGGGCGAGGGCGCGGTTGTAGTCCTCAAGGGCGTCCTCAAAGAGCTCCAGGCGCAGGGAGGCGCGCCCGCGCAGGGCGTAGATGTCCGCCCGCTCGCCCGCTTCCTCGGCGGTTTCTAGATGCTCGATGGCCTGGGGGTAATCGCCAAACTCCAGGCGGGCGCGGGCCAGCCTGACCAGCAAATCCGTCACGTCGTCGTCCACGCCGGACTGGCCGATGGCCTCATCGTAGTCCTGCGCCGCCAGGTCCCACTCCTCGCGGGCCATGAAGGTGTCGCCGCGCGCGACGAAGGCCTCCACAAGGTCTGGCTCGAGGGCGATGGCCTCGGTATACTCGTTGATGGCGTTGGCGTGGTGGCCGAGGGCGGTGTAGGCTTCGCCCCGCGCGATGTACACTTCCGCCTCGTCGGGCGCGCGCTCAAGGGCTTCGGCGTAGGCATCGAGGGCCGCGAGGTGATCCCCCTGGGCGGCCAGGGTGTAGCCGATGTTGAGATGGGCGGCGACCAGGTCGGGGTCGCGTGCGATGGCGGCGCGGTAGTCGCTCAGCGCGGCATCCCACCCCTTGAGGCTGAAGTAGGCGTCACCCCTGTCGTTGTAGGCCAGCGCCCAATCGGGATTGGCCTGAATAACCTGGGTCAGGAGGGTGATGGCCTGCTCGTCGTGGCCGTGCTCCAGGGCATCCAGGCCACGGCGATAGATATCGTCGGCGCGGGGTGGCAGAAGTTCGTCGGACATGGCAGCCTCCAGGCCGGGGAGTCGAACGAGGGGCGCTTGCATTGCGCCCCTCGGTAGGTGCGGGCGGAGAGACTCGAACTCTCACGTCCGGAGACACAGCATCCTAAGTGCTGCGCGTCTGCCAATTCCGCCACGCCCGCTTAGCCGTAGGATGACGAGGGAAATTCACCATTGATGCCTAATCATAGTCGGGCCGGGCCGTTAGGTCAAACACGGCTCGTCTCAGGGCAGACACAGCCACCCTACCCCCTCTACGTTGGGCTAGAACACTTGTCCAGATGGCGCTTTCATGCTAGACTTCCCCACTATCAGCCCCGTCAGCGAGGAACGCATGCGTATCCGCCGAATCGCCGCCAACGACTTCAAGCAACTCCAGAGTATCGACCTGACTCTGCCGCGCGTGGGCCGCTTCCTGGTCCAGGGCCGCAACGAGGCCGGCAAGTCGACCCTGTTCGAGGCGCTATATTACGGCCTGTTTGGGAAAGGGTTGGTTGGGCGCAGCGGCGAGGACTACATTGGCTATGGGCGTGAGAAGGCCCGCGTCGAGGTGTGGATCGAGACCACCGAGGCCCTCTTCAAGATTTAGCGCGCCCCTGACGCGCGGCAAGAACCAGAGCGCGCTCGTCACCATCGAGCGGGCTGACCGCGCGCCGGAGATCATTACCGGCGCAACGGCGGTGGCGCGATCTATCGAACACGCGCTCAAGATCGACGGCGATGCGCTCCTGAATACCTGCTTCGTGGAGCAGAAGAAGCTTGATAAGTTGGAGGGCGTGGACCGTGCCAAGCGCGAAGAGTCGCTAGCGCGGCTGCTGAACATTGACAATCTCAAGGCGCTGGCCGATACCTGCAAAGTGAGCGCGGAGGACCGCGAGCGGGTGCAGCGGCTCAAGCAGCGCTATGACCTTGCCCTGGCGCGCGATGAGTTGCCTGAGGTGGAAGGCAAGTTGCGGGCGGTGGAGGAACGGCTGATCCTGGCCCAGGCGCAGGCAGCCCTGGGGCGTACGCTGGCCGAGCATCAGGCGCGCGATGCGCAGGCGGCGGAGGCGCGGCGTCTGAAAGCGCGGCAGGCCGAGCTAGCTGAGCAACGCCGCGAGGTCGAGCGTATCACGGCGGCGGGCACGGCCCTGCGCCTTCTACGCGACCATCTGGTCAGGATCGAGGAGACGCGCCAACGTCACCGTGATCTGGCCGAGCAGATTGCGGAACGCCGCGTTGTCGTGGCCGGGCTACCGCAGGTAGAGGCGCGGGCGACCCTGCTCCGTCGCCTGGACCAGCGTTGGCAGCGGTTAGAGCGGGTGACGCGGCGAGCGGAAATGCTGGAGGCAGAGGCCGCGCAACGCGAACGAGAGGCAGGCGTCCTGCGACAGCGGAGCGACGACCTGGCGCGGACGCGCGCTCGCCTGGACGGTCTCGTGGCCGAGGCGGCGGCGGCCGAGCAGGCGCTGAGGCACGCCGAGGCGGCCCAGACGGCGTGGCGCGAGCACGAGACGCTCACAGCCTGGCGCGAGGCCTACCATGCCGCCACCTCGGTTCAGCGAGCCGAGACCGAGTTGGACGAGCTGCGCCGCGAGCGGGAGGCCGTTCGCGCCGAGTTCGAGCGGTGGCAAGCGGCCCTGCTGGTGCGCCCGCCCGATGCGGCGACGGTCGCCCGCCTGGCCGAGGCCTTCGACGCCATCGAGCGGGTGGCGGGGCGCATCGGCTTCCTGGAAGGTTCGGCCGAAACGCGCCGCGAGCAAGCGGTGATCGACCGCCAGCGCCTTGATGCCGTCACCCGACGCCTGGCCGAGGCGAAGATGTCCGCCCCAGCCGACGAGGACGCCGCTGCCGTGCGTCTGGCCGCCCTGGACGTGATCATTGCCGGCCGCGACCGCCAGACCTTGCAGATGGCGGCCAACGTAGCGCGGGACGCGCTGGCGGCGGCGCGGGGGCAGCGCGATGAGGTTGCGCGCCAGGTGCAGGCGACGCCCGGCGACCTGGCGCAGCAGGCCGAAATGGCTGCCACGCAGGCCGCCGCCGCCCGCCGCCAGGCCGACAAGGCCGCCAATGTGGGACGACGTTGGCTGCCAGCAATCACGAGTACGCTGGCAACGATCGGGGTGGATTCGCGAGGTCTGGGGCGGGCTGCCCTGGAGGCGGAAGTGGCGGCGCGGGATCTGGCCCGCCAGGCGGCCGACTGCGCGGGTTGGGAGCGCGAGGCGGCCGACCGGGAAGCGGCCCTGGTGGCCCTGGAGCTAGCGCTTGGCGAGATGCAGCGCAACGCCGAGGAGGTCGTGCCAGACCTGCCAGCCTTGACGGCCGACGCTTCGCTGGCAACCCTGGACTCGTACCTGGACGCGCTACGCGGGAGCTGGCAACGTGGGGACCCGAGGCAACTGCAACTCGACCTCGATGGGGTCATGGCGGACATCGGTCGGGCACGGGAGGCAAGCGACCAGGCCGAGACGCGCCGCGCCGCCGCCTTCGACGAGGCGGGCCGCTGGCTGCGCCAGGCACGGTTGCAGGGACTGATCCCCGATGCGCAACTGGCGACGGTCCAGGCGGCGCACGATCAGCTCGCGGTGTACGGGCTGGATTGGGCGCGCCTGGCGGAGGAGCGCGATAGGGTGCGCGACACCGTGCGCACGCTGCGCGACCGGCGGGATATGCTCGAAACCCAGCTGGGAATCGGCGATCAGGTACTCGATGCCGCCACGTGCGAGGCCGAGTGGGTGGCGGCAAGCCGCGACTTACAGGTGCGGGCGCGGGCGCGGGAAATTCTCGACACGGCGCGCAAGCGAATCGTCGAGAAGATCATGCCTCATACCATGGACCACATGGCGGCGATTCTGCCCCAGCTGACCAGCGGTCGCTACATGCAGGCTGACCTGACCGATGACTACAAGATCAGGGTGTGGGATGAGCGGGCGGGCGATGGCGGTGGCTGGCGACAGAAGGATATCTTCAGCGGCGGGGCGCGCGACCAGTTGTCGCTGGCGCTACGGCTGAGCTTTGCGCTGGCGACCTTGCCGGCCGAGCGCGGAACCGCGCCGTCCTTCATCTTCCTGGATGAGCCGCTGGGCGCTTTC